>SBGQ01000056.1 GCA_006226965.1 bacterium
CATCTAATTTGGGTGGCGAACCTTAATAGTCCGACCACAGAATAAAATTACTAAACCAACTTGCTGCTTTTACATCAATGCTAGCGCCAAGCTCCGCTCCCGTTTTCAAACTCAAAGCTTTTATTTAATTTAGAACTCCGTTTCCAAACTGACGCTTCGAGCCCAACTCCACTCGGCGCCAGCACGGGGACCGTTATAGCCAATGGTAGGACGACCGTGCAACATTGAAAATGACTGTGCAATTTTTAACAGGACAGACCAAATACCGTTATGGTAGACAGAAAAACTGGCGACACGCAGACCGACCCAAGAAAGATTTAATTTTTGCCCCACCGCACCTAAAAAGAGGAAAAAAGAAACAATCCTACCCGCAATTTTTTGTCACGGTCCTTGTCCCACGCTTCGTTTAGCACATTTGCAGGTTAGTTTTAAAAATGCGTAGAAAAAATACGCATTTTTAAAACTTGCTTCGCACCACCTCCAAAAGAGCTAAACCCTACCCACATCAAAAACACGTTCCAAAAAATTCTCCTGACTTCCTCATTTTAACACCCAAAGTCAAAAATGCGATTTAGCATTTTTTGTTCGTCGGTAAGCAGAAGTACTTTTGATTTGATGTTTCCAGTTTGAGGTAACTTGATAGATATTTCTACAATGTTTTCAGCTATTTCAATCGCTTTACTAGGGCTTAATTTCACATTTTTTTCCATCAGTTGCCTTTCTAATTCTTTATACACTTTATATGCAGCAAAAGTGATGGAGATATGAGCCTCTATTCTTCTTTGCAGGCGGTGGTATATAGGCCTGATTTTAAGATCTGATTTAGATATTCTAAACGCTTTTTCGATTTGCCACAGATGTTGATAGTTTTCAATAATTTGATTCTTTGTTAGATCTGCATTGGATATATATCCTTTTAATCCATCCCATTGGCTATCTTGCACTACCTTATCCTGATCTAAACTTACAGCAATTTCTCCTTCTAGCTTTAAAAATTTGTTATATCCACGATTGTTTACATTCGCTTTAGTAAGCCGCCCTTTCTTTATCTGTTTTTCAAGCCTTTTAAGCCCTTTTTCTCTGTTGTATGCATCTTTTTTAGCACGGTCATTTGAATAGCTAATCACAAGTTTTAATTGGTCTTTTTTTATAATTGTACTTTCTCCATGATTTAGTCTTAAAGACAAGATTTTTTCCCGGATGGATTTACTCTCATTCTTAATTCGTGCACCAAGAATAAACTCATATTTCTTAGCTATTAGCTCATCGATATTAGCGCTGGATAGTAAACCACTATCTGCTATAATTACCAGTTGCTTCAGGTTGTATTTATGTTTAAACGCCTCTATGATTGGAAGCATAGTATGCCCTTCAAATTTATTCCCCTCAAAAATTTCATAGGCCAATGGGTAACCATTTTTACTCACCAAAAGTCCTAGTACAATTTGTGGATTTTGATGTTTACCTTCTTTACTAAATCCGGTTTTGCGAAGTTCATCCTCTTGGTCTATTTCAAAATATAATGTGGTCACATCATAAAATGCAATACCAATATTATTTTTAAACAACTCTAAGGTGTGTGTGTAGCTAATCTGCTGCACTAGTTCCTTTTGACTATAATGAAGTTTATCTAAATATCGATACAATTGATCTTCATTCCACTCAATTTGCTTGTAACGGTACAAAAACTCCGTTGTTTTAAGCTTACTTTTTGGAAAAGCTAGTCTAGCTAGAACTAATTCTTTAAAAAAAGGATCTTTAATCGCGTTAAAGCCTATCTGATCAAAGATTTTCCCCAATAAAAGGTCATAACCTACACGTTTCATGTTGGTTATGGAGTCAAAAAACACATCAAGATAACTTGCTGAATCTGAAAAATCAAGCTCCATCGTTTTAGATTGATGGCTAATCCAGTCTTGAGCTTTACTAAGCAACTGTTGCTTCTCAGCATCTGTTTGATATGCGCCAAAACTTTGCAAAACCCGATACTTACCTCCACTCTTATCCACTACCTGAATGTAGGTTTTTCCGTTGGGTGATTTTAGCTTACGTATAAACACCAAACAAAGGTAAAAATTACAAATTAACACCCAAGTCAAAAAAAAATTTCAGTAAAATCAGGCCTTTCAGAAGGTCGTTTCAAAAAGTGCGGAAGTCAGGAAAAAATACGCATTTTTAAAACTTGCTTCGCACCACCTCCAAAAGAGCTAAACCCTACCCACATCAAAAACACGTTCCAAAAAATTCTGCCATCGCTCCAATTGAAAGTTCGTAAATTTCCTTACACTTGCACCGTGAAGTATCTTGCACTCATATTCAGTTTTTATTTCTTCGCTCTGGCAGTTATGCCATGCAGCGACAAAGATGACTGTAAATTTCAGGGTTCAGACCAATCTACTTTCGCAAATACCGACCATTCGGATCATGATAGAGATACTGAAAATTGCTCTCCCTTTTGCATTTGTGCCTGTTGCGGACATTCGGTAACTGCACCTGATTCTTTTGTGTCACTTCATTCACTCGTACAATATCCGTCTAAAAACCTTTCCATTTATAAAGCCTCTTTCGTTACAGGGGCTTTCTCTAAAATTTGGCAACCGCCCAAAATCAGTTAATGAATTTTTGATGCTCCGTTTCTACAACGGAACAAACAACGGACTGGGTTACTGAAACTCAAGTCTGCTTTTGTATTATTCATTAAACTGATTCTCATGATAGATAAAATAATTGCGTACAGCATAAAAAATAAGCTGGTCATCGCACTGATGACCTTGGCACTCATTATTTGGGGGGTGTGGAGTGCCGGAAAACTGCCCATAGATGCCTTACCTGACATCACCAACAATCAGGTACAAATTATTACCGTTTGCCCTACCCTTGCAGGTCAGGAGGTAGAGCAATTAGTAACTTTTCCTATCGAGCAAAGTATAGCCAACCTTCCCGACCTTGAAGAGTTGCGGAGTATTTCACGTTTCGGACTATCGGTCATTACCGTTGTGTTTGATGAAAAAGTGGATATTTATTTTGCCCGACAATTGATAAATGAGCGACTGAAAGAAGCCGAAAGCAAAATCCCAAAAGGAATTGGAACTCCCGAACTGGCTCCGGTTAGTACTGGTTTGGGTGAAGTGTATCAATACATTATTCATCCAAAAAAGGGAAGTGAGCATATATATAATGCTATGGACTTACGAACAATGCAAGACTGGATTGTTGCTCGTCAGTTGTACGGAACACCCGGAATTGCAGAGGTTAACAGTTTTGGTGGAGAACTAAAACAGTACGAAGTGGCGGTAAATCCCGACAAACTTTTTTCATTAGGGGTAACCATTACTGAAATTTTTACTGCTCTTGAAAAGAACAACGAAAATACAGGCGGTGCATACATTGACAAAAAACCTAATGCCTATTTTATCAGGGGAATTGGTTTGGTAAGCACCTTTGATGACATCAACAACATTGTAGTAAAAACCAACGCAAAGGGAATTCCCATTTTGATTAAAGATGTGGCAGAAGTCCGCTTTGGCAATGCTGTTCGCTACGGAGCCATGACATATAACGGAGAAGTGGATGCTGTGGGTGGTGTGGTAATGATGCTGAAAGGAGAAAACAGTGCAGAAGTGGTTAGCCGTGTCAAAGATAAAATGAAAATCATACAAAAATCGCTTCCTGATGACATAGTTATTGAACCATATTTGGATAGAACCGATTTGGTAAACCGTGCTGTATCGACAGTTGAAAAAAACCTGATAGAAGGAGCGTTGATTGTAATCTTTGTTTTGGTTTTGTTTCTTGGAAACTTCCGTGCCGGGTTAATTGTTGCTTCTGCCATTCCACTATCCATGCTCTTCGCCTTGGGCATGATGAACGTTTTTGGCGTTAGTGCCAACTTAATGAGTTTGGGGGCAATTGATTTTGGTTTGATTGTGGACGGTGCGGTGATTATCGTTGAAGCCACCATGCACCATTTGGGTTTACGGAAAGGGTTTGGCAAACTCAATCAACAGGAAATGGATAAAGAAGTGCTTGAATCGGCAACTAAAATCCGTAAAAGTGCTGCCTTCGGAGAAATTATCATTCTGATTGTTTACATCCCGATTCTGACCCTTGTGGGCATTGAAGGAAAAATGTTTACGCCTATGGCTCAAACCGTTTCGTTTGCCATTTTGGGAGCGTTGATTTTGTCTTTCACATACATTCCTATGATGTGTGCACAATTTCTTTCTAAAAAGGAATCACACAAATTAAACATCAGCGACCGAATGATGAACCGCTTACAGAAGATGTATGCTCCATTACTGGATAAAGCCATTCGTTTTAAAACAGGTGTTATTGCCGCAACATTAGCAATTTTTGCAGTTTCCATTTTCCTCTTTTCCCGAATGGGCGGTGAGTTTATTCCTACCCTTCAGGAAGGTGATTTTGCATTTCATTGCATTCTTCCTCAAGGTTCTTCCTTGTCGCAAAGTTTGGAAACCTCCATGCAAGCTTCACGGATTTTAAAAGAGTTTGATGAAGTAAAAATGGTGGTGGGCAAAACCGGAGCGGCAGAAGTACCAACCGACCCCATGCCTCCGGAAGCTACTGACCTGATGATTATTCTAAAACAGCCCTCTGAATGGAAAAGAGACATCACCTATGAGCAACTGGCGGAGGAAATGGAAGAAGAGTTGAATATAATTCCGGGAGTATTCTTTGAAAAAAATCAACCTATACAAATGCGTTTCAACGAACTAATGACAGGTATTCGGCAGGATGTTGCTGTGAAAATTTTTGGTGAAAATATGGATACACTCTTGACTTACGCCAACAAAGTTTCTCAAATCATTCAAACGGTTGAAGGAGCCACAGAACCAATGGTGGAAAGGGTGGCGGGACTTCCACAGATTGTAATCAGATACAATCGAACACAAATTGCCACCAATGGCGTTTCCATCGAAGATATTAATCATGTTATCAGCACTGCCTTTGCAGGTGGAAGTGCAGGTGTGGTATATGAAAACGAACGCAGATTCGATTTGGTGGTTCGTTTGGATAGTACGCATCGCAACAACATTGAAGACGTGAGCCATTTATATGTCCCTGCTTCCAACGGAACCCAGATTCCTTTATCGCAGGTAGCCGAAATAAAGATGGAATTAGGACCTGCACAGATAAGTCGTGAAGACGGTAAACGCAGAATCGTGATTGGTTTTAATGTGAAAGACAGGGACGTTGAAAGTGTAGTTGAAGAAATAGAATCAAAACTTTCTAAAAATGTAAAACTTCCCGAAGGATATTATTATACCTACGGTGGTACATTTGAAAATCTTAGAGCGGCATCTGCACGTTTGATGATTGCTGTCCCAATTGCTTTGGGGCTGATTTTTCTATTACTCTATTTTACTTTTACTTCATTCAAACAGGCGACACTCATTTTTACAGCCATCCCTATGGCGGCTATTGGTGGAGTTTTTGCCTTGCTCATTCGGGATATGCCTTTCAGCATTTCGGCAGGGGTGGGTTTTATTGCTTTGTTTGGTGTTGCAGTATTAAATGGAATTGTGCTAATAGGAACTTTTAATAATTTAAAAAAAGAAGGAATGACCGACATCATCCAACGAATTAAAGAAGGAACAAAAATCCGTTTGCGACCTGTGTTAATGACGGCTACGGTAGCATCATTGGGATTTTTGCCTATGGCACTTTCTCACAGTGCCGGAGCCGAAGTACAGAGACCTTTAGCAACGGTAGTGATTGGTGGTTTGGTAACGGCTACCTTCCTCACCTTATTTGTTTTGCCCTTGCTGTACCTGTTGTTTTCAACCAAGATTAGAGTTAAAAGAAACATAAAAACAGCAAGTATTTTGATTTTTGCCTTGTGCTCATTTGCTACGGTTAAAGCCCAAACCGATACCACAAAAGCCATAGGGCTTGATGAAGCCATTGCCACTGCATTGCAGAACAACCTGGAAATCCAATCACAGCAACTCAATGTTCAATCTTCTTCTACATTGAAGAAGTCGGTGTTTGAACTGCCCAAAACAGATGTCAATTTTCAATTCGGACAGTACAACAGTATTCAGAATGACAGGGCATTTCAGCTCTCTCAGACCATTCCGTTTCCGACTTATTTTTCCGCTAAATCCAATTTGTACAAGGCAGAATTGCAGGGAAGTCAATTACAGCAGCAGGTAACGGAAAATGAAATAAAGGCACAGGTACAATACTGGTATTACCAGTTGCAATATTTGGAGCAGGTTAAGAGAAGGTTATTGGCTTTAGATAGTTTGTACAGTGATTTTGTAAGTGCAGCCGAATTGCGATACAATACAGGCGAAACTGGTTTATTGGAAAAAACAACAGCAGAGACCAAAAGAGGTCAGCTTTCACTTTTGTTACAGCAAACCGAAAGGGAAATAAATACCGCCTATGTTTCACTGCAAACGTTGATGAATACCAATGAACAATTCACTTTAAAAGAGGAGTTAAATTATCAGCCCATTACATTGAGTTTGTCATTAGACACCTCATTAATCGCCAATAATCCTTCTTTGAAATTGTTGTATCAACAAGCCGTTATAGCCGAACAACTTAAAAAAGTAGAAACGGCTTCCTCTTTGCCAGACTTTACGGTGGGGTATTTCAACCAATCCTTAATCGGAACACAAACGGTGAACGGAACGGATGTATTTTTTGGAGCAAATGACCGTTTTGACGGGTTCAGCGTAGGTGTTTCCATTCCGCTGACATTTTTCAGTAATGCTTCAAAAATAAAATCAATGGATTACAAATACCAGGCATTGCAAAAAGAAGCAGAAAGCGAAAAGTTGAACCTACAAACCCATCTGCAAAATGCCTTTCAGCAATACAATCAATACCTGTCGCAGTACAATTACTTTATAACGATTGCTTTGCCCAATGTTGAAACGATTATCAGCACGGCAACACTCGGCTTTAATAGTGGCGATATTGGGTACATTGAGTATTTATCGGCTTTACAAACTGCCACCGACATACAATTGACTTATTTGCAAACCGTAAATCAACTTAATCAGGCAGTCGTAAACATTAATTTCTTAATCAGTAAATAAAATTTAGAACAATGAAACACATATTATATATCGCAGCATTAGCCACATCCATCATGTTGGCATCCTGCACAGGAAATAAAACAGAAAATCATGGAGAAGAAACCGAACACCATGACGAACACGAAAATTCCAGTACAGCAACCCTTACCGAAGAACAAATAAAATCCATCGGTATTGAATACGGAAGTATTGAAAAAAAGCAGCTTACAGCCACATTGAAATTGAACGGACTTTTACGTGTTCCGAATAACAATCAGGCAAGTGTAACCTCGCTATTCGGTGGAGTAGTTAGCATACTTCCTATTCAGCAGGGAAATACTGTAATCAAAGGGCAGGTATTGGCAACCCTTTCCAATACCAATTTCATTACCATGCAGGAAGAGTTTTTAACGATTTCTTCCAAGTTGATATTGGCAGAGATTGAGTACAACCGACAAAAGGAACTCCAACAAGGTAATGCAACATCCGTAAAGAAACTACAGGAAGCGGAGAGTGAATTAAATGCCTTGAAAGCCCAAAGAGCAAGCCTTAAAAAACAGTTGGAATTGCTCGGAATTAACTCTGCTACTCTTACAAGTGAAAATATCCAATCCGTTATCAGTGTTAAAAGCCCTATTAATGGAATTATCAGCAACATTTATGTAAATCTTGGAAGTTATGTAGATGCCAACAAACCCATTGCCGACATTGTGGACAACAGTCAGCTTCATCTTGACTTATATGTGTATGAAAAAGATTTGCCGAAGTTAAAAGTCGGACAAATTATTCATTTCACACTTACCAACAATCCCGGTAAGGAATATGATGCGGAAGTCTATGCTGTTAGCAACACCTTTGAACCCAATACCAAAACAGTTGCCGTTCATGCCAATGTAAAAGGCGATAAGCAGGGCTTAATTGACGGAATGAGCATTACCGCTCTCGTAAGTTTGGAAAATGCTACAGTTGATGCCGTTCCGACCAATGCCATTGTAAACCACGAAGGGCAAGACTATATTTTTATTGTTACAGATGCTCATACCGAAGAAGAACATCACGAACATGGGGAAGCCTTAGAAGAACATAAACATGATGAGCACGGACACAAACACGAAGAAGAACAAGCGGAGCATGAACATCAGGAAGAAGGAATAACTTTTGAAAAAATTCCTATTCGCAAGGGAACAACGGACGTTGGTTACAGCGAAATAACGTTACTTAAAGAAATACCTGCCAATAGTAAAGTGGTGGTAAACGGAGCATTTTTCATTATGGCTAAAATGACCAATCAAGGCGAAGGGCATGAACATTAACTAAAAATATATGGGCGGAGGCTTGATTTCTTTTTCTTCACATCACAGAGGATTTTCATTATCAAGACCTCTCGCCCACCATATTAAAACTCAAAAACAATGAAATTACCATTCAACGATAAAAAATTTCTTTTTCTTCTTTTCGCAATCGCCATTGTGGTTGCATTAGAAGTTTTATCCATCATAGGCATTAACATACCTATGCCTTATGCTCCATTTATTTTTGCAGCCTTTATTTTAGGTATTGGCTATAAAGTTTTATGGAATGGAGTAAAGGCCATCTTCAAGTTACAGTTCAGCAATATCAATTTGCTTATGCTGATAGCAGTAATCGGTGCATTCTATCTAAAAGAATTTCCCGAAGCAGCCGTTTTGGTTGTGTTATATGCATTGGGAGAAAGATTAGAAGATATTGGAATAGAAAATTCAAAATCTGCCTTAGATGAATTAGTGAGCAAAGCACCCAAGACCGCTTTTGTAAAATCACAGAACTCCACAATTCCTATTGATAAAATTGCAGTAGGAACCATCATTCAGGTAAAACCCGGTGAAATGATTCCGCTTGACGGTAAGATTATTTCGGGAGAAACCAGTGTTGACGAAGCTGCCATCACAGGCGAACCCATCCCAAAAGACAAACACACAGGCGACAATCTTTTTGCGGGAACTCTCAATAAAAATGGTTTCATAGAAATGGAAACAACCAAACTTTCTATGGACACCACCTTCTCAAAAATCGTTCGCCTCACTTTTGAAGCGGCTGCCAATAAAAGTGAAACACAAAAATTCATTCAGCAATTTGCAAAGTATTATACACCTGTAATGCTTGCACTTGCTGTTTTTTTGTTTATCATTCCTGTTTTTATTCTGCACTTAGACCTTAATCATTGGCTGCAACAGGCAATAACACTTTTAGTCATTGCTTGTCCGTGTGCATTGGTCATCTCAACACCTGTTGCCATTTATGCTGCTATCGGTAACGCATCAGCTAAAGGAGCTTTGGTTAAAGGAGGAAAATATTTGGAAGTATTGGCAAACATTAAAGCCATCGCATTAGACAAAACACGAACCATCACTTACGGCAATCCAATTGTCAGTGATGTAATTCCATTAAACGGAACAAGTCGTGAAGAATTGCTGGCTTGCACCGCAGGAGCAGAAATATTTTCTGAGCATCCGTTGGCACAAGCTATAGTTGACACAAGCCGCAAAGAAGGTTTTGAACCACACAAAACAGAGGCGTTCCAAAGTGTGATGGGAAAAGGAGCAACCGCAAAATGTTTGGTATGTGAGGACGAAACAATTTATGTAGGCAAGTTGGATTTCATTAAAGAACATCAACACACAGACAGTGAAGCAGAAAAAATTGTTGCGGAGCTTTCAGCACAAGGAAAAACGAGTGTGGTGGTAAGTTTCGGTAACGGAGTAGCAGGAATTATAGGATTAATGGACGAAATAAAACCCGACAGTTCAGCAGCATTAAAAGTATTGGAAATTCTGAACATTGAGCCCATTATGCTTACAGGCGACAACGAAAAGGCAGCACTCTATGTAGCAGAGCAAGTAGGTATTAAAAAAATATTCGGAAATATGTTGCCCGAAAACAAAGCTGAAAAAATCAAAGAACTTTTGCAGCAATACGGAAAAGTGGCAATGGTAGGTGACGGAATAAACGATGCACCAGCATTAGCACAATCCACCGTAGGGATAGCAATGGGAGCAGCAGGAAGCGACACCGCCATAGAAACAGCAAACATTGCATTGATGAACGATAAACTTTCACTTATTCCATTTCTTATTCGTTTAAGCAAAAAAACGCTACAAAGAATAAAATTCAACACTATTGGAGCAATAGCAGTCAAACTGATTTTTATAACTCTTGCGTTTATTGGTTACAGCAACTTAGTTTTCGCAATAGCAGCAGACGTTGGGGTAACGCTAATCGTAATTTTGACAAGTTTGAGATTAATGAATTTCAAAGAGTAAAATAGAACAAATAAAGCCAACGCTTCTTTTTGTCATACTTTTTGTACCTACACACTTTTAGCACATTGCCGTCCTCGTTCCTGTGGGCGGCAAAGAGCTAAAGCCTACCCGCAAACAAAAAGGTATGCCAAAATCAACCGCACGGTAAGACAGTAAAATTCACTCGCTTCGCAAAAATTAAATCTTTCCCGACCGCTCATAGCCGACAGACAATAAATCGTTTTTAGGGACAAGTAAACGGACTGTGAAAATTGGTAAAACCACGGTGGACACTATATATCGGTAGACATACCACTGGCTATAATCGAGTAACGCGGGGGAATTGCACCCCCACGTCCTCACAGAACCGTGCTTGAAACTCTCGCTTCACACGGCTCTTCAGTAATGGCTTTACCGT
>SBGQ01000142.1 GCA_006226965.1 bacterium
TTCTTATAATTACATTTTTTTACAAAAAACTCGAATGCTATTTAATGAAAATAACCCATATAATTCCTTTCTCTAAATAATTAGCAAGCCCAAATACACAATAACGCTCTATTATTAAATGAGCAAGGGTTAATCATTTCAAAAGCAATTGACCAATTCATGCGTATTTATTTCTATCCTACAAGCTATATTTGAACATCAATCATGCACTATTATAATCGCTTTCAACCATGAATAAGCAACAAGCCTTGTCTGATTCCCGAGAAAGAATTGATGATATCGATTCAAAAATTTTAGACCTGTTAAAAGAAAGAAATCAGGTTGTTCGGGATGTTATTGAAACAAAAATCAAGAATAAGTTGCCCATATTCATTCCTACAAGAGAAAATGAAAAAATTGAATCGTTTAGAAGTCAAGCTACTGAAAGAGGGCTAGATCCCGATTGGGCTGAAGATTTTCTTCGAATGATTATGAGTGCATCTCGAGCCAGCCAATCCACAAGTGAATTTCCTTCTTCTACTGTTGAACCAAAGAATTTTGTGATTATTGGTGGTAAGGGTGAAATGGGACGTTTATATACCCGAATAGCTCTATCAACCGGACACAATGTTCGTGTATTAGATAAAGATGATTGGGGTTCCGTTGCCGAGCTTTGCGAAAATGCTGATGTTGTAATTGTTTCTGTTCCGATTTTCCTCACCCATGAAACCATTTCAAAAATTGCTCCATTTTTACCGGAAAAAGCTATTTTGTGTGATTTTACTTCCACCAAGAACGGTTTGTTAGAGCACATGATGAATATCCATACCGGTCCGGTTGTGAGTCTTCACCCAATGCACGGACCTGATGTTCATAATCTTTCAAAACAGTTGATGCTCATTTCTCACGGACGAATGGAAAACTCGTATGAATGGCTCATTAAACAATTTGAACTTTGGGGTATGCGAATCAAAATTGTGGACGCTTTAAAACACGACCATGCCATGCATATGATACAAGGTTTACGACATTTTGTGGCTCTTTTACACGGTTCGTTTATGCGTGCTTATGATTTAAAACCCGAAGATATTTTGGATTTTTCTTCCCCGATTTACCGTGCAGAATTAATGATGACCGGACGTATTTTCGCCCAAGATGCCCGTCTTTATGCCGATATCGTTTTTTCTGATAATGAGCGACGTAAATTACTCAAGCACTTTTTCGATCATCACTTTTTATTAACTCGTTTAGTTGAATCCGGTGATAAAGAAGGGTTTGTTCAAGAGTTTAATGCTATATCTGAGTTTTTCGGAGATTTTGCTGAACAAGCTTTACTGGAAAGCGGATATTTAATTCACCGTTTAGCTGATAGATTCGCATAATTTACACTTTTTATATTCGGTCTAAATTGACTTTTATCCTGAATTTAGATTGAGTCTTATCTATTTAGGTCGCAAATTTGGAGATTAATATCCTAAAACTTCAAACCCATATAATTATGAGTATTTCAAGAAAAGATTTCTTAAAAAAAGTTGGTCTCTTGAGCGTAGCTGGTGTTGGAACTGCTGCTTTAGCAGCTTGTGGTGGTGGCGGTAGCGAAAAACCTGCTGAACCTAAAAAAATGGCGGCTGACCCATGTAAAGATACTTCCGGCGTTCCTGCTGCTGAACTTCAAAAACGTACAACATTCAAATATGTTGATGCATCTGCAGATCCTGCTAAACATTGTTCAGGTTGTGCACTTTACAAAGCTCCTGCTGATGGCGGTTGTGGCGGCTGTACTTTATTTGCCGGCCCTGTAACTCAGAACGGTTATTGTACTGCTTGGGCTGCAAAACCAGAAATGGGTTAATTGAGTTTTACTCTTTGAAATTAAAAATCCCGGCTTTGACCGGGATTTTTTTTGCTTATGAGTTACGTTTCTTAACAGCTGCAACCTTCGTCATGTAAAAGCCAGTCTTTGAATTCATCAAAGTTGCTGCTAATCATCATCGCTCTTTTAGGTTTGTGTAATACTTCTTTTTGATGTTCCGGTATTTCAGGATAAACGCCGGTTGCTTTAAATACTGGCACATCAAATTTTGCCGGATGAGCACATTCCAGAAAAATACCTTCAACATTGTTTTCAATTTCTGCTTTGTATTTTTGCAAACCGGAAAGCGCAACAGCACCATGCGGATCTAAAACGTATTGTTGTTTTTCCCATGTTGATATCATCGTATTCATCGTCTCTTCATCACTAAATGAATACCCTTTTACCATTTCACGAAGCGCATCTAAATCGTGATTAAATAAATCTTGTAATCGCTCCACGTTGTTGGGATTACCTACATCCATTGCATTTGAAATCGTTTGAACCGAAGCTTTCGGCTCATAATTACCGCTTTCTAAATAACGCGGAACAACATTATTTGCATTGGAAGATGCTACGAATTTCTGAATAGGCAGCCCCATTTTCCAGGCAATAACTCCGGCAGTTAAGTTGCCGTAATTACCGCTAGGGACTGAAATTACAATCGGTTTTGAACTGTTCATTAACTGACCAACCGCATAATGATAGTAAAAGCTTTGCGGTAATAATCGCCCAAAGTTAATCGAATTAGCCGATGTTAATCTTCGTTCTTTTTTGAGTTGTTCATCGGCAAAAGCCTGTTTTACCAATCGCTGGCAATCATCAAAAACACCGTCAACTTCTAATGCAATAATATTTCCGCCCAAAGTTGTAAGTTGCTTTTCCTGAAACGGACTCACTCCGCCACTCGGATATAAAATCGTTACTCGTATTCCCGGAACATTATGAAATCCACTGGCAACAGCGCTTCCTGTATCACCAGAAGTTGCCACCAACACATGAACTTCTTCTTCTTTATCATCCAATAAATAACTCAACAAACGAGCCATAAAACGTGCGCCAACATCTTTAAATGCCATCGTTGGCCCGTGAAATAATTCTAAACTGTAACAGTCATCATCAACTTTTACCAATGGTGTCTCAAAGGATAAAGCATCATCACAAATGCGTTTTAAATCGGCTTCGGGAATTTCATCCAAGATTAAACGACTTACTTCAAAACCGATTTCAGCTAAAGTAAGTGTGGGAAGTTTTTCAAAAAAATCTGCCGGTAATTGTGGGATTTGTTCCGGTAAATACAAACCACCGTCCTCGGAGAGACTTTTGGTTATAGCTTGCTTTAAATCAACTTTAAGATTTCTATTTCGGGTACTGTAAAATTTCATGAGGCTATTATTTAAGCGATTTTAACGCCTTCGGGGTTGATTTTTGAAACATAGGCATTGGCCGGAATTCCAATTGCTTCAAAAGTGGCTTTCATTTCAGCGGCTACTTTTTCAGCGATTTCTACATTCTCATTCAAACTGAAAATACTTGGTCCGGAACCGGAAATACTACAACCTAAAGCTCCTGCTTTTAAAGCTGCAGCTTTCACTTCTTTAAAACCGGGAATAAGAATAGAACGAATCGGTTCAATTATAACATCATCCAAAGAGCGCCCAATTAAGCCCATATCACCTTTCATGAGTCCGGCAATTAATCCGGCAGTATTTCCCCATTGTTGAATGGCGTTTTTTAATAACACTTCTTTTCGGAGAATTGCGCGAGCATCTTCGGTTCTAACTTCAATCTGAGGGTGAATTACGGCCGCAGCTAAATTTTCCGGAGTGTCAATTTTTACCACATCTAAAGGTGTATAACTTCTCACTAAAATGAATCCGCCTAAGAGTGCCGGACCCACATTATCGGCATGAGCAACACCGGATGCAACAGTTTCTCCTTCCATTACAAACGGAAGTAATTCTTCACGTTTTAGTGGATTTCCTAATAATTCATTGGCACCAAAAACACCGGCTACCGCACTGGCTGCACTGGAACCAATCCCTGAACCCGGCTTAATTTTCTTTTTAAAAACCAGTTCAAAACCACAATCAGGTTTAACTTTTGCTAAATAAGTTAAGAGTGCTATTCCCGCTGTGTTTTTTAGCGGTTCTAAAGGCATATTCGGAAACGTTCCCGTTTCATTTACGATTCTTACGCCTTTTTCCGGTGTTTTTCGAACTAAGATTTCATCATAGGGATTCGCTAATGCAAACCCCATGATATCAAAACCGGCTGCAACGTTTGCTACTGTTGCAGGAGAGTGAACAAGAACTTCCTGCATACAATCAAGGTGTATTAATGATTCGGATTAAATCAGCAAAAACACCTGCTGCAGTTACTTCAGCACCAGCGCCCGGGCCTTTTACCATCAACGGATTTTTTAAATAGCGAACCGTGGTGAATTTAATCATGTTATCACTCCCTTCCAGACTGTAGAACGGATGGGAAGCATCAAATTCTTTTACACCTGTGGTTACTTTACCGTCTTCAATTGTGGCCACATAGCGCAAACGTTTTCCATCAGCGAGTGCTTTTTTAATTTTTTCGGCATATCGAGCATCTTCATGTTTTGGAAGATTTGCCCAAAACTCGTCCATGGTTTCAGAACTATCTGTTTCCGCTGTCATTAAGTTTTCAACCTGAACATCTTCCGGTTCTAATTGAAGACCAATTTCGCGGCTTAAAATCAACACTTTGCGTCCCACATCTTTGCCGTTTAAATCCAGACGCGGATCCGGTTCTGTGTAACCTAATTCTTTCGCTTCTTTTACGGTTGATGAAAACGACTTGCTTTCAGACATCGTGCTAAATAAATAATTCAGTGTACCGGAAAGAATTGCTTCAATTTTGATGATTTTATCACCACTGTGAATTAAATCTTTTAAAGTAGAAATGATTGGTAATCCGGCGCCAACATTGGTTTCGTACAAGAAATAGACGTTTCTGCGTAGTGCTAATTCCTGCAATTTTTTGTACTGCTTTAATGAACCAGAATTCGCAATTTTGTTGGCCGTTACCAGGTTTATATTCGCATCGAGCACATCAGCATAACATTTCGAAACATCTGCACTTGCGGTGTTATCCACAAAAACACTGTTTCGCATGTTGAGTTCTTTCATTTTGTGGATGAACTCGTGAATATTCGATTTTGAACCGTGTAAATCTAATTCTTCTTTCCAATCGGTTAATGAAATTCCTTCTTCATTGAACCACATTTTTTTACTGTTTGAAAGCCCAACCAAACGAACATCAATATTCGCGTGCGAAGTCAAGAATTCCAATTGTTCATTGATTTGCGAAATCAAGGTTCTACCGATAGTTCCTGTACCAACAAGAAATACGTTTAGACGCTTTTTGTTCGATAAGAAAAAGGATTCGTGAATCGCGTTTAATGCTTTTCTTTCATTAAAACGATTAATTACTACAGAAATATTCAATTCTGAAGCACCTTGCGCCGTACAGATTACAGAAATACCGTTTCGTGCCAATGCTTCAAACAAACGTGCAGAAATACCGGGCGTGTTTTTCATGTTTTCGCCGACAACTGCAATTACACTCAACTCTTTATCAACTTGGATAGAGTCGATCATGTTGAGCTTTCTTTCCAAAGCAAATTCTGTTTCTAGTGCTATTCTGGCTTTATCTGCTTCTTTTGGTAAAACGGCAAAGGTAACGGCATGCTCAGAGGAACCCTGAGTAATTAAAATCACGTTTACTTTTTCGTTGGCAAGTGCACGGAAAATTCGCATTGCGATACCGGAAACACCAATTAAACCGGAACCTTGAACCGTTAATAAACACACATCATCAATAGAAGAAATACCACGAATTAAATTGTGATGATCTTCAATACTATCTGAAATAAGTGTTCCCTGTGCTTCAGGATTGAAGGTATTTTTAATGAGAATCGGGATTTTTTTATTCATCGCCGGAAGAATGGTCGGCGGGTAAATCACCTTTGCACCAAAGTGAGATAATTCCATCGCTTCGCTGTAAGTAACTTCTTCAACCGGAAGAGCTTTACTTACTTTACGAGGGTCGGCGGTCATCATTCCGTCAACATCTGTCCAGATTTCTAAAATTTCTGAATCCAACGCGGCGGCAAAAATTGCGGCTGTATAATCTGAACCACCACGCCCTAATGTGGTTGTTTTTCCGTCGTGTGAGCTGGATATAAATCCAGGAACTACGTGAATTCCACGATGTGTATTAAACCAATCGTTAATCAGAGCATCGGTTTTTTCGAAATCGACAATCGCTTTATTGTAATTACTGTCGGTTTTAATAACCAGGCGCGCATCCAAATGGGTTACTTCAATTCCTTTTTCTTTGAATGCTTCGAAAATGATATAACTGGATAAACGTTCTCCAAAACTTTGAACTACATCCAATGTTCTGGGTGATACTTCACCAACTAAACTTAATCCACGTAATAAATCTTCTAATTCATTCAATTGCATTTTTACTTTTGCAACAACTGAACTTTGTCTGTTTACGGTAATTAAGGCTTTTACTACATCTAAATGACGAACTTCGATTTCTGCTAAAAGAGCTTTATAAGTCTCTTTGCCTTGTTCTGCCTGATTCGCTGCTTCAATTAATTGGTTTGTAATTCCTCCTAAAGCTGAAACAACTACAACGATTTGTCTGGTTTCGTTGGCAGATACTATATCGATTACTTTACTAATGTTTCTGGCGTCTTTAACTGACGTGCCGCCAAACTTTAGAACTTTCATGGGCTAATAGATAAAAAATAGGTGCTTACATGGGTTGATTGAATGTCGAAGATACTATGCTTGCAACGATTTTTTGCTTAAAAAGTGAGGAATGTTAAAAGTTTTCAACAGCCTTTTCTTGTTTTTGCATTAAAAGTGTGTTTTAAATGAACTAAACCTCAATTGAATTGCGTTTTAAGTTCAGATTTTAATCATAGTAATCCTCCAAATATCCCAATTAAGAACGCCCGCTGAACCCGGGCGTTTTTTTATGTAGCCAATTTTTAGGGATTTATATCTCCTCTTATCCTTAGTATCTTTTGTTCATGCCCAAAACCAATGCTTTGTACTGTGCTTATTGCGGTAACGAATACCAACCCAGCGACCCTCGTGAGCGTTTTTGTTCACCACGTTGCATGAAGTTGTTCGGTACAAAGTATAATTTTGCATTTCCTCAATCCTTCGAATTAAGTGATGAGTTATCCAAACTTCAACACATGATTGAGCACACTCCGGGTTCGATTGAAAACACTGTTACAAAAGAAAATCTGATCGTTTTTTACGATTCCATTTTTCTGCAATTAAGCAGAATTTTAAAGTGGATAAATTCTCAGGCTTTGCTCAACGAAAAGAAAGAAGCTGATGTGTATTCAGGTGAGGAAGACTTACAAAAAAAGTTGTCTCTAGTTCTTACAAAAGTTGCTCATCTCAAAAAAGAAAATAAAGAACTAAAAGAGCAACTTAAGATTTTAAAACATACCCCCAACGATATTGCTTATCAGCTATTGGGAGTTTCTAAAAATGCGAATGAGGATGAATTAAAAACCGCATTCCGACAAAAAGCAAAACAGGTACATCCTGATAGCGGGTTCTCCGATGAATCCGTATTCAAAGCAATAAAAATGGCTTATACTTTACTCAGCGCTAAATCCAGTTAAAAAATGAATAAACAAGCTCTCTTCAACCAAATTAAACCTCTTTTTTCTGAGATTATTCAATCTGAAAACACTCGTGATGAGAAATTGAAATCTATCGCAGAATTACTTTCTAATACGTTTGAACATTACGATTGGGTTGGATTTTATATAACTGATCCCAATGCTGACCGCGAATTATATTTAGGACCTTATGTGGGTGCTGAAACCGATCACACACGAATTAAATTCGGCGTCGGAATTTGTGGACAATCAGCAGATACAAAAAAAACCTTTGTTATAGACGATGTTACCAAGGAAGATAATTACTTGGCTTGCAGTTTAACGGTAAAATCTGAAATCGTTGTTCCAATTATGGTCGGCGATGTGTATGTAGCTCAGATTGATATCGATTCACATCAGTTAGCGGCTATGGATTCGGTTGATAAAACTGAATTAGAAGCACTTTGTAACGATTTATCCACATTGTGGAACTAATGTAAAACAACACGCAATATGAATTCCCCATTAAAAATTTGTCTGATTGGTTTTGGTAAAATGGGTCAGACCGTTAAACATTTAACTGAAAACGATCCTGAATTACATATCACTTATGTAATCGATAAAACGAATAATAATAATGGGGAAGCATTTTCAACTTCAGGGTTTTTACAGGCAGATGTTGTTATCGATTTTTCGCATCCTGATGGTGTTGTAGATTCCATAAAAGCCTGTTTAGATATTCAAAAACCAATTGTTGTAGGTACAACCGGATGGTTAACATATCGCTCAGAAATTGAACAACTGATTCAAAAAAACGGCGGAAAAGTTTTATACGGTTCTAATTTTTCTTTGGGAGTTCAGTTATTCAACAAACTTATCCACAGAGCAGCAGAATTATTTGGGAATTCTTCTCTTTTTGATGCTTCTCTGCATGAAGTTCATCATACACAAAAAGCTGATTCACCAAGTGGAACCGCATTAACATTGGCAAAAACGTATGTTGAACACGCCTCAACAAAAAAAGAAATAGCTATGCACTTACCGGAAAAAGAAAAAGTTAATCCTGATACGTTTTATGTTACAGCACAGCGATTAGGAAATGTTTTCGGCGAGCATGAACTGCGTATTTTTTCTAAGTGGGATGATATTAAAATCTCGCACACAGCACTTACTCGTGAAGGTTTTGCAGCAGGTGCTTTAAAGGCAGCAAAATGGCTGATACATCAAGAAAAAGATGGATTTTATGTAATTGAAGACGTAGCTGAAGAAGTTGTTTTAAGCTGATTATCCCTTCAATTTTACAAGCCAATCATCTAAATGCTCATTTCTTAATAAGTCAGATTTTACCTTAAACTTCTGTTTTATTGCTCTATTAGTTAATCCCTGAAATACAAACCAACGCATCAGCGAAGAAATATCCTGTAAAACTACATGTTGGGTAAATCCGCGTTTTTGCTCACTAAATTTTGCAAACACTTCGCAATCTAAACGCTCGCCCGAGATCATTTCATTAAACCACTCGAATGTTAATGCGGATATCTCAAATTTGATTGGCGGACGCTTGCCAAACCATTTCTTCTGAAGAATGGATTTTTCGTTTTTAAGCTCGTTCAAACGCCGAAGTGAACTTAGCATCGCAAATGTACTTGCCATGCCTCTGAAAGCTCCGTAAAGCTGCTCAAATGAATGATGCTCTTCTGAAAGAGTCCAACCTATTTCAAATCCGAATTCTTTTTTTGTGATTCCGACATAGATATACAATTCTGGTTTTGTATTTGCACGGTTAAAAGGCGGTTTTTTGGTTCTCAACCATTCATTTTCCAGTAATAAAGCGTCTTTCTCGGTTGTAGTTTGTTCAAACTCAATTTTTCTAACTTGGTGAACTAAGCGAACTAAACGTTTTGAATCTTTTCCGGGATGTAAATTTCCATAACTTTTGAGGCGTTTTTTTAGAGCTTTTGATTTACCCACATAGAGTAATTCTCCGCTCATTGAATAAAAACGATACATTCCGGGTAAAGCAGGTACAGAATCATTAATCCATGAAGAAAATCTGGTTTTAAAGGGATTTATGTAAGGAAATATTTCTTGCTGCATAACTCGTTCATAATCAAATTAGGGCAATTTATCCTCACGGCATGACAACCTCCGACATCCATCAGAAAAAAAATAGTGCTGCCAAATTAACTCTTTGGGTTGGTGTGCTCATACTTTTAATCAAATTTTATGCTTGGTGGATAACTGATTCCGCTGCAATTTATTCCGATGCTTTAGAATCTATTGTGAATGTGGTTACAGCTATCACTGGTTGGATTGCACTTCGAATTTCTGCAAAACCGGCTGATAAAGATCACCCTTACGGGCACGGAAAAGTTGAATATTTCTCCGCAGGCTTAGAAGGTGTTTTAATTACGATTGCCGGAAGTTTAATTATTTATGAATCAGTACAAGCGTTTATTTACGGTTTACCGCTTCAGGAAATTAATATCGGTTTAGGTTTAATTTGTTTAACTGCACTTATCAACGGCGGATTAAGTTGGTATTTAATCAGAACAGGTAAAAAAACCAGAAGTGCTGCATTAATAGCTAGTGGTCACCACGTAGGTTCCGATGCTTTAACAACGGTTGGGGTATTTGTTGGTTTGTTCATTGTAAAATTCACCCAGATTTCATGGATTGACCCTGTTTTAGCTCTTTTAGTTGCTGTTCACATTATTTATCAAGGTTTGAAATTGGTTAAAGCTGCGGGAATGCGATTAATGGACAGCGCAGATGAAACGGCTTTAGAGCAAATTTCTCACTGTTTAGTAACACACAGAAAAGATGAATGGATTGCACCTCATAAACTCAGAGCTTGGAGAGCCGGATCTCAATTATATGTCGATTTCCACATGATTATGCCTTGGTATCTCAGTTTAAAAGAAACCCATGATGATGAACATTTTATTAAATCCACGTTTTCTACTGCTTTAAACGAATCCGTTGAGTTGATTATCCATACAGAACCCTGTTTCCCTCAGGCATGTTCTTATTGCAAAATGAAAACCTGTTCATATAGAAATGAACCTCAATCACAAGATGTTATCTGGACTAAAGAATACTTGATGGATATTCCTGTTATACCAAAACCAGATTAATTCACTTTTCCACACGTAATTCTATTTCTTAT
>SBGQ01000096.1 GCA_006226965.1 bacterium
CTTGCCAGTTTCTAGATGCCGTTTTTAAACGGCATGACGGAAGTTTTTAACAATGGAGTCTAAAGATTTATGTGAATCGGAATGTGTTTGAAATCCAGCTCCCCAACCCACTTCTGTTCATGTTTCGTGAAAATCTCTAACTCAAAAACGAAAAACGGCTTTTTTTACTCGTTTTTTCTATAAGGATGTTTGTTTTAATTGTCATTTCATGGTACTTCGTATCGCTGCGTAGCACCTGCGGTGTCCTCGGATGAGGGAATCTCCAACGATTTACGACCTGTTTCATACTTTTTGATTCTGCAAAATCCTAGGTAGTGTTCAGTAAAGTGTGTCTTTTAAAATTAGATTCTAGATACTTGTTTATTATTTAGCACACTTTTTTTGAACACTCTCTTACCCAATTTTCGGCATGGTTAACGCTTATGTATTCTGCAAAAATCCCAAACAATTGGAGACTCCCATATGCACGGGAGAGGCAGCTTTTTCGTTTCCAAATCATAACATCGTTACATCAACTAATCAACTAATCAATCTTCAAACCTTCGTATCTTTTGGAAGCGTTTTTTTAAACAAATAATTGGATTATATGAATATCTCAACGGTAGCCGTAATCGGCGGCGGGACAATGGGAAACGGAATCGCCCATGTGTTTGCACAATCCGGATTCCGGGTACATTTAATTGAATCAAAACAAGAGTTTTTAGACAGAGCGATTGGAACCATTACCAAAAATTTGGGCAGAATGGTGAGTAAAGAAAAGATTTCTCAGTCTCAAATGGATGAGTCATTAGGCAGAATTCAAGGATTTTTAACTATTGAAGAGGGTGCAAAAGACGCTGATTTAGTAGTGGAAGCAGTAAATGAAAACTTAGAGCTCAAAAAATCCATTTTCCAAAAGTTAGATGTGGTTACAAAACCGGAAGCCATTTTAGCTTCAAATACTTCTTCAATATCCATCACCAAAATTGCTGCTTTTACAAAAAGAGCAAAACAAGTAATAGGAATGCACTTTTTTAATCCGGTTCCGATGATGAAATTGGTGGAAGTAGTTCGTGGTTTGGAAACAACAGATGAAGTGACTCAAACCATAATGGAACTTTCAAAACAATTAGGAAAAGTTCCTGTTGAAGTGAACGATTTCCCTGGTTTTGTATCAAACCGAGTGCTAATGCCGATGATAAACGAGGCCATATTCGCGGTATATGAAGGTGTTGCTACTCCTGAAGCGGTAGATGAAGTAATGAAATTAGGCATGGCTCATCCTATGGGGCCACTTCGTTTAGCTGATTTTATCGGTCTAGATGTGTGTTTAGCTATTTTAAACGTACTTTACGAAGGATTTAAAGATCCAAAATACAGACCATGTCCATTATTGGTAAAAATGGTTGATGCCGGTAAATTGGGCGATAAAACCGGTCAAGGTTTTTATACATATCAGAAATAAAATTGATTAAATCGGATCCGTGAAGGGTTTTGTAATCAGTACAAAACCCTTTTTTATTCCAATTAACTAACTTAAAAGTGATTGAAACCGCTCGAATCTTGTTCGCATTGAATAATTTTCAATTATTCGATTTCGTGCCTTTTTACTCAATTCTATTTTTTCGTCTTTAGAAAATGCTGTTGTCTTATTAAGAAGTTCTAAAAGCGTATTCGTTTCTCTTTTTCGTAAAATAAATCCGCTATCACCAACAATTTCCGGCATACTGGAAACCTCTGAAACAATTGGAATGCACCCACATAACATCGCTTCTGCTAGTGCATTAGGAAAACCCTCAGAAATGGATAATTGAAAATAAAATTCACTTTCTTGTAAGTATTTTAAAAATTCAGATTGGCTTAAAAAGGGGAATAATTGAATATTTGGCGGTAGATTTCCAAGTGAATCCGTTATGGTTTTGGAGATTCCAATTAATGTAAACTGGTAATTTGGAAGTACTTTTGCTGCTTCAATTATTAAATCAAATCCCTTGAGTTCGAACGTCTTTTTTGATTGTACAGAAGCAACACATACAAAATGATTCATTTTTTTTTGAATAGGTTCAAAATTGAAAAATGAATCATCAAAACCATTATGAATGGCAAAAAAGGGAGTTTTTAAGTTTGGGAAAAAAGATAAAACTCCTTGTTGTTTTCTTGATGACCTTTCATCATAAGTATATTCACTTTTAATTAATGCCTCGTGAACGGGTAATAGTTTTGTAGCCCATTCATAAGATTTTTTTATCACCCATTTTAACAGATAACGCCCCAAATTTCCGTATTTCAAATGCCGGAAATAGCTTGCATCGGTACCTCCGATTATGATGTAAGTTGGTATAGATAATACTTTGCCGATTAGAGTTGGAAAAAAGCTCCAATATCCGCCAAACATTATCATAATGGCATCTAATTGGTTACGGTGTTGTATTAAAAAAAATAGTTGTCGTAATAAATTGATGGGTAAATATGCCTTTTTAAGCCATGGGAATTCAGGCGTAAAAACAGTCCCAAATTTTTCAAAAATTTGTATGTCTTTATTAACAAATGATGAACGATGAGGATAGAAAAAGGCAATACTGTGTTTCATTAACTAAATAAAATCGCAAGTCGGGTAAGAAGTTTTTTCAAAATGATTTTATGTTGGCTAAAAGGTTTTGAATCGGTGAGTTTCATCTTGCGCAATACGATAAACACATAATCAAAGTATTCATCATATAATGAGTAAGCATTGTATTCATCCAATTGCAAGCCGGCGTTAAAAGCATTTGTAATTATCGATGGCGCTTCAATGGCTTGGTCAATAACTTGTAATTTTTCAGGTTGATGTGTTCTGGTGTAATCGATCATTCTTGGATGCGGAATATGGATACATATCACAGAATTCTGATGCATATGCGATGCAATTGTTTTAAAAAGCGCACCGTGATTTTCTTCAGGAATATGTTCCATTACATCAGGCAAAACTATAAAATCAAACTGCTTGCCGGCATTAAAATTCTCCATATCAGTAACTGCAAAAGAAATCTGTTTAAGATGTTTGAGGCGCTCAGTTGCAATAGTTATTGATTGATCACTGATATCAGTTGCCAATAAAGAACCTTTGTTTACATAAGCTCCAAGCAGTCCTGTAAGTGTTCCGATTCCGCAACCGATTTCTAAAATAGCGTGGTTCTTTTTTAAGCCAAGTTTTTTGAGCTTCTTTAGAATTGTAAAGTGTCTGAGATTAACCCCGGTTTTAACTTGTGAAGCTGAAAACGAATTATACCAGTCTTTGATTTCTGTATTTGTCTGCATGCATGCAATTATTAAATATCTATACAATTAGCGAAAATAGGCAAGATGATGAAAAAGCTCATTATTTAATTCGAAAATATGAAACAATAGATGTCTCCTATAAAACAAATATGCGCATTTGATTAGTCATCTATTTCCGGCAATCCTTACATTTGCTCAAATAAAATTTTATACCAATCACACATATTGAAACAGGAGTTCTGCCATGGCAAAACCATTTACCTTCACAGATGCCAACTTTAATCAGGAAATTTTAAACTCTAACATTCCGGTATTGGTAGATTTTTGGGCTGAATGGTGTGGACCATGCCGTATGATCGGACCAATTGTTGAAGAATTAGCCGGTGAATATGAAGGTAAAGTTAAAGTGGGTAAAGTTGATGTTGATGTGAACCCACAAATTTCCATGCAATTCAATATCCGTTCTATTCCAACTTTATTAGTGTTCAAAGGCGGTCAAATTGTTGACCAAGTAATCGGTGCTGTTCCAAAACAACACTTGAAAAGAGTTTTAGACGCACAACTCGTTTAATAATATCTCCAAAAGGTAAATTAAGTCCGATTCTGTTAGCAGAACCGGACTTTTTTATTTTTTATATCATACCTTTACACATCGCCATTTAATCACTAAAAACCTTTCGGATGAATTCATTTACACCCATCGAGAATCTGGGACGAAATCAACTTATTGATAAAATTAAGCAAGAAGAACGCTTTAAAAGAGATGAAGTGATTTACGGAATCGGTGATGATGCCGCAGTAATCAGAAATTCAGATTTTGAGTCTTCTCTAATTTCGTCTGAAACGTTTGTCGAGTCCGTTGATTTTGATTTAACCATCGCTCCACTTCATCATTTGGGGTATAAATTGAGTATGGCGGCTGTAAGTGATATCGTTGCAATGAATGGCCTTCCGGTTGGAATTACGGTGAACTTAGCGCTGCCAAATAAGGTTTCTGTTGAAATGGTTGAACAATTTTATAAAGGCGTTCACTATGCCGGGGAAGTCGGTCAATTTGAGCTTATCGGCGGTGATATTACGGCAACACGCGGCCCGTTGGTGATTTCAATTACAGCCTATGGAAAAGCTGATTCCGAGCAGATAACCTATCGTTCCGGTGCAAAACCGGACGACGCTATTTGTGTAACGGGAGATTTGGGCGGTGCAATTGCAGGTCTGCGAGTTCTTTTGCGTGAAAAAGAAGGTTTTGACCAAACGGAAGCCGAAACGACACAACCGGAATTAGATAAATATGAATATGTGGTTAAGCGACAGTTATTACCTAATATTCGTTTCGATTTCCTTCAGTTGCTTGACTTACAACGTATTTTGCCAAGTTCCATGATTGATATTAGTCAGGGATTGATTCATGATTTACAGCAAATTTTGACCAGTTCCGGCGTTGGGGCTCATATTTATCAGGCAGCGATTCCGATTGCTACGGAAACACGTCAAGTTGCCGATGAAATGGAAACCGACGTAGATAGATATGCTTTGTATGGCGGAGAAGATTTTGAACTGCTGTTTACTATATCCAAAGAGGATATGGAACAGTTGTATAATCATTTTGATGATTTTAGTGTGATTGGAAAAATCACTGAAGAAAAACAATTACTGATACAAGGTGCAGACGGCGCTGAAATCAATATAGATTTCTCAGCTGAATCCAACTAAATACGAAAATATCAGTAAGCGACTCAGATTTTGTCAGCGTGGGTTTACACAACAAGATTTTGTAAATTTCAGGCTTGTTTTAGAATGGTTGCACGAAAAACTGTGTTATACCAATTCAACTAGTAGAGCGTTTTTGCTCGCGGTTATTATTAAATAAACAGATATCCATGTCAGATACGAATCCAAAAAATAAGGATCAAAAAAACGGAGAGAAACAACCCAAGTTTCCGCCCATTTGGTTATACATTATTATTTTAATTGCACTTGTTGCATTACAATTTATGTTCAATCCGAGTGAATCAGGAAACAGGATTGATTATTCAACATTTTTAGAGCAAGTGAAAAAGGGCAACGTTAAAAAAGTTGTCATCAAAAACGGAATGTACATTAGTGGTGAATTTAAAGACGGTGTGGTAGAAAGCGGTGATGTTCGTCTGCCATCAAACCAAAATACACTACAGTTTCAGAATAAATCGAATGCAAAGCCTTCCAATCAGTTTTCAACAACAATGATTGCGGGTGATGATATTCGCCCGATTTTAGAAGATAACAATGTAGAGTTTGATGCTCGAATTGAAGAGAATTGGACAAACGGGTTGCTTTCCTGGTTGTTACCCATTGGCTTATTGGTTGTGTTTTGGTTGTTTATTTTCAAACGAATGAATCCGGGCCAACAAGTGCTTAACATCGGCAAAAACAAGGCTGCTCTGTACGATAAACAATCCGATAAAAAAGTAACCTTTAAAGATGTTGCCGGATTGGAAGAGGCAAAAGTGGAGATTGAAGAAATTGTAGAATTCCTCAGACATCCGCAAAAATTCACCAAATTGGGTGGTAATATCCCTAAAGGGGTTTTATTAGTTGGCCCTCCCGGTACAGGTAAGACATTATTAGCAAAAGCTACTGCGGGCGAAGCCGATGTGCCGTTTTTCAGCTTAAGCGGTTCCGATTTCGTGGAAATGTTTGTTGGTGTGGGTGCTGCTCGTGTTCGCGATTTATTCAAACAGGCAAAAGAAAAAGCTCCATGTATTATTTTTATTGATGAGATTGATGCCGTTGGCCGTTCACGCGGAAAAGGTATGATGATGGGTGCGAATGACGAACGCGAAAACACCTTGAATCAGCTTTTAGCAGAGATGGACGGATTTAACTCCGATAAAGGGGTTATTATGATGGCAGCAACCAACCGACCGGATGTTCTTGATTCTGCTTTATTGCGTCCGGGGCGTTTCGACAGACAAATTTTGATTGATAAACCTGATTTGTTAGGTCGTGTGGAAGTGTTAAAAGTTCACACCAAAAAAATCAAAATGTCGGAGCAGGTCGATTTAAAAGTATTGGCATCTCAAACTCCGGGCTTTGCCGGTGCTGAATTAGCAAACTTGTGTAACGAAGCGGCATTAATGGCTGCACGCGAAGGGAAAGACGTAGTTGAAACCGTTGATTTCCAAAATGCAATTGAACGTGTAATCGCCGGTTTAGAGAAAAAAAATAAGATTATAAGCCCCGAAGAACGAGAAATCGTAGCATACCACGAATCAGGTCATGCTATTGTGGGTTGGTTCCTCGAGCATACCGATCCTGTACTCAAAGTATCGATTGTTCCCCGTGGATTATCTGCATTAGGTTACACCTTGCAATCGCCGTTAGAAGATCGCTTCTTAATGACAAAAGAAGAGCTTTTTGATAAAATTTGTGCTCTTTTAGGTGGCCGTATCGCTGAAGAAATCATCTTCGGAAAGATTTCAACCGGTGCACAGAACGACTTGGAGCGTATTACCAATATGGCATTTGCTATGGTTGCCGTTTATGGTATGAGCGATGAACTCGGATACATTTCGTATTACGATTCACAAAATCCTGAATCTTCGTTTGGTATCAATAAAAAATATTCTGACGATACAGCAGAACGCATTGATGCGGCCATCAAACAGATTATTGATGATGCCAGAAAACACACAAAAGCATTGTTGTTACAGCACAAGGATAAGCTCGAGTTAATGGCGAAAACCTTGCTGGAAAAAGAAAAATTAGACCCGATTGATTTATTAAAATTATTAGGTGAGCGTCCGCATGGGAAGTATCCAGTCACTTTAGATGAAATTGCTAAAGAAGCACATATTTTGGATGAAGACGGTAAAGTAAAAGCAGAAGAAGTGGCAACAAAAGTGGCTGACGTTGTTCAGGAATCAGATGCTGTTCAAACTGAACAGAATGCTTCTGAACCAACTGAAACCGAAGACATAAAAGAAGATTAAATTTCTTCCTTCATTTATTTGTTAACATGAAAAAGCGGCTCAAATGAGCCGCTTTTTGCGTTCTTAACATTGGCTTAATAGTAGCATAACAGAAGAATAATGCTGTTGTAATTCCGATAACATGTTCACTAGGTAGTTTTGGGCATCCTAAAAAATCAATCCCTACTACAAGTGAAAAACAACAGCGCATATATATCTAGACTCTTAGGGCTGATTTTATTAACGATACTCCCATTTTCGTTATCAGCTCAATCAAAAGGAAAAATTACAGGAACAGTATTCGATGCAGAAACCGGTGATGTACTCATTGGTGTGAACGTATCGATTGAAGGCACTCTTATCGGTGCAGCTACCGATATCGACGGAAATTATACCATTGTTGGCGTAACTCCCGGTATCTATACCATTGTTGCTTCTTATGTATCCTATACAGATAAAAGAATCGAAAAAGTTGAAGTTAAGGCCGGCGATGCCGTTGAGCTTAACTTCGAATTAAGTTCAGAAACTTTCGGCCTCGAAGAAGTAACGGTTACAGCTGAGGCAATTAAGAGTTCTGATGCTGCACTGCTTTCCATTCAAAGAAAAGCATTAGGTATGCAGGATGGTATTTCAGCTCAAATGATTTCAAACTCTGGAAGCGGCGATGCTGCAGGAGCTATGAAAAAAGTAGTTGGAGCTTCTGTAGTAGGCGGAAAATACGTGTATATCCGTGGTTTGGGTGATCGTTATTCAAGTACACATTTGAACGGTGTAGAGCTCCCGACTGCTGACCCGGACAAAAAATCATTCCAGTTAGACTTATTCCCAACCGGATTATTAGACAATATTGTTACGCTCAAAACCTTTACTCCTGATAAACCGGGTAACTTTTCAGGTGGTTTAGTTGATGTTTCAACCAAAGATATTCCTGCAACATTCTTCTTAGATGTATCTGCTAAGCAGGGTTATAACTCATTGAGCAATTTTAATGATAATGTGTTATTAGAGACACAATCATCAAACGAATGGCTTGGTTTCGGAAGTGATTCCAGAGCAATGCCGGCTGAAGTGAAAGACTTAAATCCTTCAGACTATCCAAACAATACAGCTGCGCGTCAAGATCCGGTTATTGCACAACAATTAGATAATATTGCGAACTCATTCTCTAAATCGATGATTCCGCAAGCTACTTCGAGCTACTTAGATCAGTCTTATTCTATTTCTTATGGTGATCGCTTTACAACTAAAGGCGGTATCACATATGGTTATTCAGCAAGTCTATCTTATTCAAATACCTACTCAGCTTACAGCAATGGTGTCGCTGGTCGCTATGAGTTGATTGGTAATTATGCTGATACTGACGGATTAACTGATTTATATCGTTTAAATGACCAACAGGGCTCCAGAAATACAGATTGGGGAGCATTACTGAACTTTGCGACAATTTTGAGTCCGAACAACAAATTAACCTTTACTTTCTTACGTACTCAAAGCGGTGAAAATCAAGGTCGTTATTTGCAAGGTTATTGGATTGACCAAGCTACTGCAACTTATGAGTCTAGAGTTACCCAGTACACAGAAAGAAGTTTAGAGTCTTATCAATTAAAAGGTAAACATTCGATTTCTGCTTTGAATGATTTACAGATTGAATGGAAAACAAACTTTGCATCAAACGGACAAAATCAACCTGATTTAAGATATTTCGCCAGTCAGTACAGAGAAACGGAGTTTGATGGTGTTGTTGATACCGTGTATTCTAACCCTGCATCTTTATATCCGCGCCCTTCACGTTTCTTCAGAAATTTGAATGAAGATAATTTCACCAATACAATTGATTTTACACTTCCATTGCCAATTATGGCTGCAAAGTTAAAATTTGGTGGTTTAACTCAAAATACAAACCGCGCATTCGAAGAAACGCGTTTTGATATTTATGAAGGTGGCGGTCGTTATTACGGAAATTCTACATTCTCTGACGGAACTCGTATGACTTACCAATTATTTGACGGAGATATCAATGAATATTTCCAAAATATGGGTGTAATTGGATACGATAACAACGGTAGAGCACAAGTTGGTCTTTACGTTCAAGAAGCTACAGCTTTAAAAAACTCCTACGATGCTGAGCAAAATATTAATGCCGGTTATGCCATGTTTGAGGCAGAAGTATTATCAAACTTAAAAGTGGTTGCAGGTGCGCGATTAGAATCAACCGATATAGCAACAACAAGCCGCGATACTTCTACTTACACTTCTAGTGTTGATGGCTCCACAGTTCGTTCTTTCCCGATTGGTAAAGTTTCGGAAACAGATGTGTTACCATCTTTGAATTTAATTGTGAATTTAAAAGACGGTATGAACTTACGTTTAGCCGCAACTCAAACATTAGCTCGCCCGACTTTCCGCGAATTAGCACCTTACATCTCGTTTGACTTCGTGGGTGATTTCTTATTTGAAGGTAATGCCGGTCTAAAAAGAACTCTCATTCAAAACTATGATGCTCGTTGGGAATGGTATCCGAATCCGGGAGAATTCTTAGCAATTAGTGGTTTTTACAAACATATGGAAAACCCAATTGAACGTGTGTTAGACAGAACTCGCGGCGCTAACGTTGAAACTGTACAAAACGTGAGTAATGCAATCGTTTATGGCGTAGAATTAGAAACCAGAAAACACTTGGACTTCATCAGCGATTATTTGAAGAATTTTCAAGTTGCTACAAACTTATCAATCGTATTCTCTGAAGTTCAAATCTCAGAAGTTGAGATGGATGTAATCAGATTATCTGATCCGGATGCTTCAAACAAGCGTCAGTTAGCGGGTCAATCTCCATACTTGTTCAATTTTGATTTGTCTTACTCAAATCCGGCTTGGAATTACAATGCAACTTTAAGTTATAACACATTTGGCGACCGTTTATCAAAAGTTACAATCGGTGCTGCTCCTGATGTGTTCGAACGTTCTTATGGAACCTTGAATTTCACTACAAACAAGAAATTCGGAAGCCATATTCAATTGAGTTTTTCAGCCCAAAACCTGTTAGACCCTGAAGTTAAATTTTCTCAGGAGTTTAAAAATGAAGAGTACATCTATCAGTCTTACAGACGTGGTATTCGTTACTCATTTGGGGTGAAATATTCTTTCTAAAACCCAAAACCAACCCAACGCTTAAAATGAAAAAGCTACTAAAATCTTCATTATTAATAGCCTCATTTTTGCCTCTTGCAGCGCAAGCGCAGACTACGGTAAACGTAACTGACGCAAGCATTAATGCAGGGGACAAAGTAAAATGGACAGCTAACAATACGTATATCATCAAAGAGATGGTATTTGTGGAGTCAGGTGCCGAGTTATACATCGAAGCCGGAACAGTTGTAAAAGCAGAATTAGGTTCAGGAAATGC
>SBGQ01000111.1 GCA_006226965.1 bacterium
TTTGAAATTATTTTAAATAAAATATTCCATTCCGTTTTCAATTCCGTGTCATCAAGTTCAAATGAAATATGCAAAACATTGCCTTTTTGAGTAATTGATTTTATGAAAATTCCTTTGTCATTATCATTTATCCTGTCTGGTCGTTGAATGAAAAATCCACTATAATCAGGATATGGGATTTTGTCCGTTTCTTTGATTTTGTCTCCATAAACTCGAAGTCCGATATTCGCAGAATACTGTTTAAATAAACTAATCCAGAAGTCAGGCTTTGGAATTGAATCTATGGTTGCCGAGACAAAAACTTCTCTTTCACTTATCCAAGGTTTTGTAAATGTCTCTATTTCTCTCGGTTCACTAATTTCAATGCTTGTACAAGTCAACTCGAAAACATTGGGAGTTTCAAATCTAATTCCAAAATCATTCTCCACTAAACCCAATCCCTCAATGCACCAGTCATAACCAGGTTTAAATCCTGATTCTGAAAATGTCCAATTGCTAATTCCTTTTGGTTTTAAATCAAATTCCTTAATTGTCATTGGCTCTCCAGCAACATAAGTTCCATTTATTTGAAATCCAACTGTGATAATCAATCCACCAGAATCTTGCACGATTTTAGAAATAAATCCATCCTCAAACCAATAATTTTGGTCAAGCCACGATTCAAGTTTATTTCTATCTGTAATTATCATTGTTGCAGTGTCTTTTAAATGTGTGGTAACTAGTTATTATACGCAATAGTACACTTTTTGAGATTCTTAAACAAGGAATGTAAAATTTGCACTTATCTTAAGTAAAATCAATTACAAATGAAATTAATGCGCAATATTGTCAATTTGAAAAATTGCGTTTATTTATATAATATGCTTATCAACTAAATAGAGTTACGTATATGAAAAGTTGGTCTGCTGAACTTTGTTTTCATCGGGAAAATTCATGGATTGCTATTCGTTTTAATAAGGATAGGGTATTAATAAATCGTTTTAGAAATAAGTTCCCAAGTGGAATTTGGTCTCAGTCCTTAAAAGCGTGGTTAATACCTGATTCTGTGGAAAATCGGAATTTATTTTCCTTGCAACAGAAACTGTTTTTTTACCATTTGTTAAATGGTACATCAATATTTCCACGTTTATTGTTGCCTCTAAATTTTGAGGAATTACAAAAATATCATCGTGAATTGATGTTGAAATCGTACAGTGATTCAACAATCAGAAGTTATGTGGGTGAATTTATTCGGCTTCTTGAAATTTTAAAGGCAAAACCAGTACGAGACTTAACTCAAGAGCAGTACAAAGCCTATGTGTTTTATCTAAAGAAAGAATGGGGTGCGAGTGATTCACAACTTCATTTAACCATTAATGCTTTGAAGTTTTATGTTGAAAAAGTGCTTCAGCAGCCCGAATTGTTTATTCATATTCCAAGGCCTAAAAAAAGTGTTAAGTTACCAGTCGTTTTGTCAAAAAATGAATTAAAACGTTTGTTCCTTGGTGTGAAAAATTCCAAACATAGAACCATTCTCATGACGATGTATTCCGCCGGTTTAAGAGTCTCGGAATTAGTAGTGCTAAAATTAAGCGATATAGATTCTGACCGCATGCTTATACACATACATCAATCTAAAGGGAAGAAGGATCGAATGGTGACTCTTAGCCGAAAGTTGTTAGATGAACTTCGGCTTTATATAAAAAAGTATAATCCGGTTGATTATCTTTTTGAAGGTCAATCAGGAAAAGCTTATAGTGTGCGTTCTGTTCAGCAAATTATGAAACGTGCAAAAGATGATGCTGCTATTTTTAAACCCGGTTTAACTCACGCACTCAGGCATTCGTATGCTACACATTTGTTGGAATCGGGGACAGATATTCGTTTTATTCAGGAATTGTTGGGACATAACGATATTAAAACTACTCAGATTTATTTGCATGTGTCTGCCGATAAAAAGGCTTCAATAAAGAGTCCACTCGATGATTTTTAAGTTTGATTTTCATAACTGTACTAGTATATGATGTGGGTGTGATTAAGTGTAGTGTTTCATTGTTAAAGCGAGATGTTTTGCAAGGGTTCTTGTGTTTGTTTTCGGTGATATTCTTGGCTTCTTAAGTGTAAGAAAACTTTTTAAACTCTTTTTTCCTCTCCGGATTTTCGTTTTAATCGAGATCTTACTTCGTAGTATTTGGATGATGGAATGAGGATTTACGAATTGGTAAACGCTTATGGATTCTACAAAACTCCTAAACAATACGAGAACCCGTATGCAAGGGTTGACGGAAGTGTTTGACAATGTGTATTAGGTTTTATAAGTACCTTAATCTCGACTTTGGAACACCGTCATTTCGGCGAAAGCCGAAATCTGGTATCTCGTAAAAACGTATTTAGCGAAGCGTATTTTTGCTTGGTTGCCAGTTTCTAGATGCCGTTTTTCAACGGCATGACGGCTTTTTCTGAACACACTCCAATTTATGAATTGATAAACGCTTATCGATGCTGCTAAAAATCCCAAGTAACAGGAGACTCCCGTATTCACGGGAGTGACGAGTTTTTTCATCATTTCATCATTTCATCATTTCATCATCTCATCATCTCATCATCTCATCAACTAATCATCTAATCAACTAATCATCTAATCAACTAATCATCTAATCAACCACTCGTTTTCCGTCTTTCCATTCTATCGTGAACGATTTATCAGCCACAAAATCCTGTGCTTGTTTAATCATTTTATCATCCTGAATAATGCGGGTAAAACCTTTTTCCATCGGCAGAAGCGGATTTAAGGTTTTGAGTTGAAAGTCCAGTTCCAAAAGTTGACGATGTTGTTTCTCGTAAAGCGGATTCATTTTTTGATGCAATCGATACTCCAATTTCTCAACCAATTGCACACGTTGCTGAATCCGACTCAAAATTTTGAGCATCGAGCGTTCATAGCCGGCTTTTTGAACCAGTTCACTATTTCGTTGAACGCGGGTTTCCAATTTAAAACGCATACGTTCCCGAATCTGGTAAATGGATTGTAATTGTAAATTCAATCGGTTAATCAATTTATTCAGCGCATAAGAGCCGGAAATTTGCTGAACCAATTGGTACTTTGTCTGCCATTTTTTTTTCATGGATTGATGAATAAATCGGGTGGAATCCTCCACTTTCATGAGTAATTCATGTCTGTCAGGCGTTGCAATAACTGCAGCTTGAGTTGGCGTGTTGGCTCGAATATCAGCTACAAAATCGGCAATGGTGAAATCGGTTTCATGCCCAATGCCGGAAATGACAGGAATTGGACTCGCCGCAATAGCACGCGCAACGGCTTCTTCATTAAATGGCCATAAGTCTTCGATGGAACCGCCACCGCGCCCGATTATAATAGTGTCCACGTTTCTTTGAGCGGTAAAGAATTCAAGTCCTTTAACCAATTCCGGCGCAGCATTTGCGCCTTGTGTACTCGCGTGGTATAATTTCACGACAACATTCGGCCAGCGTTTTTGGATGTTTATCATGATATCGTGCCAAGCCGCACTGGTTTCGGAGGTGATTACACCAATGGCTTTCGGGAATTTCGGTACGGCTCGTTTTCTGGAAATATCAAACAAACCTTCGGCTTCCAGTTTCTTCTTTAGACGTTCAAAAGCGGCTTGTAGGGCGCCTATTCCGGCTTGCTGAATTTGATCAACCACGAGTTGATACCTGCCGTGCGGAGCGTACAATTGAACGGAGCCGAATGCCGTAATTTGTTGTCCGTGAACCAGTTGTACATTATCTCTGGTTCGGGCTGAGCGCCACATCACACAAGAAAGCTGGGCTTTATCATCTTTTAAAGTGAAATACAGGTGTCCGTTCGAGCTTACCGTTGGTTGACTCACTTCACCTTGAACCGAAATCATGCTAAAATTCGATTCCAGTAAATCTTTAATATGATTGGTGAACTCAGAAACAGAGGGAATCGACGAAAAATTATTGGTGTAAAAACTCATGATTTAAAAAGGAAAAAAGAGAATAAAGCGCTAATTTCGGGTGCGTAAATGATAACTAATTTTTCCCATGAATCGCACCATTTTAACCAATGTCCGAATCGTAAACTCAACAGAAGTATCCAAACAGCATACGGACATCACTATTGAAAACGGAATAATAACGGCAATTGGTAAAGCAAACCTTTCCACCGCTGATGAAGTGCACGATTTTAAAGGTGCTTTTGTGAGTCCGGGTTGGATGGATATGCACATTCATTTGCGTGAACCCGGTTTTGAGCACAAGGAAACGATTGTTACAGGTACCAATGCGGCTGCCTTCGGCGGATTTACGGCTGTAGCTTGTATGCCGAATACCAAACCTGCGATTCATACGCGCGACGTGGTTGAATTTATCATCAAAAAAGCAGAACCAACTGTGGTTGATGTGCATCCGATAGCTTGTGTTACAAAAGATCGCAAAGGAGAGAGCATCACCGAAATGGCTGATTTACGTGCAGGCGGAGCTGTTGCATTTTCAGATGACGGCGATCCTGTGCATGATTCACGCATTATGCGCATTGCCTTGGAATATTCTTCGATGTACAACATGCCGATTATCAACCATGAAGAAGATTTAGCACTTTCGCGTCCCGGACATATGAATGAAGGCGAAGTTTCTGACCGATTGGGATTAGCCGGAACACCCGGAATTGCCGAAGAAGTGATGATTGCTCGCGATATTTTATTGGCTGAGTTAACGGGCGGACACGTTCATGTAGCGCACATCAGCACGGCAAAAGGTGTTGAATTGGTACGCAGAGCAAAAAAAGACGGTATTAAAGTAACTACGGAAGTGTGTACACATCATTTTGATTTAACGGATATCGAAATCGAAAAACGTCATTTTGATACCAATTGCAAAATGCACCCGCCGTTACGAACTGAATCAGACCGATTAGCGATGATTGAAGGCTTAAAAGACGGAACGATTGATGCTATTTGTACCGACCATGCACCGCATTCCATCGAAGAAAAAGATGTGGAGTTTATTTATGCACCAAACGGAATTTTAGGTCTGGAAACGGCTTGGGGAATTACGTGTAAACGATTGATTCACGAGCACGGATTTTCACTTCCGTTTATCATAAGCAAGTTGGTTGATAACCCTCGTAAAATCTTGAATCTCTCTGTTCCAGAAGTAAAAGTAGGAGAGAAAGCAAATTTAACGGTGTTCACAACAGACGACACATGGACATTTGAATCCAAGCACATCAAAAGTAAAAGTAAAAACACGCCTTATGTCGGCGCTGAAATGCAGGGTAAAGCATTGGCGGTGTTTAACAAAGGCCGTTTACACATCAATCAATTTTAATATACCAAGTCGGGATGCGCTGCGTTTCGAATTTTTTAATCTATTGGATATCTATGAAATCTAAATTATTTAAGCTCTTAACTCTCGCACTCTTTTTTTCGGGTTCAGTAGTTGCACAACAGAAATACACCCTTGTTACTTACAACGTAGAAAATCTGTTTGATGCAGACGGGAAAGCCATTTACGAAGATTATAACCTCACCGACAAAGACGGAAACTCCTTGTATTCACCGCGTGATGTTTTCAACAAAACTACCAATGTTGTTCGTGTTTTAAAGCAATACAATGGCGGTGCGGGACCTGATATTATCGCATTTACTGAGTTGGAAAGTGATTTTACGCCATCACACCGAAATGCAGATCCTCAGGCGTTTTTAAACAAATATGCCGGAACAACATTAGACGCCATGTTGGGGAAAGATTTTTCTGATGAAATCGCGGATTTACCATCGGAGTTTTTGATGCTTAAAGCGATGTCCGATATGGGCTTAACGGGTTACAATACTTATTTCGGATACAGCGATTTAGTAAATGGTGAACCCGAAACCGTTCAAAAAAATGCAGTTTTCACCAAATTTCCGATTGATGTAAAAAAGTCAAAATTGCACAAAATTAAAGAAGCGCGTCCGATTGTAGAAGCTTGGTTAAGCATTGAGGGTCAACCGTTTGTGGTGTTTGTAAACCATTGGAAAAGCGGTGCCAGCCGAGTGGATATGGAAGCCATTCGTGTACAAAATGCTGAAGTTTTGCGCGAGCGTTTAGATGCCTTGCATAAAGAAGCTCCAAGCGTAGATTATGTGTTGGCTGGTGATTTTAACACGGAATACAATCAGCATTATTATTTGAAAAAAGCGCCTAAAATTGCAATTCGTGAAGTATTGGGTGTTGGCGGAAATGAGAAAGAAGTAGCATCAAACAAAAAACCGGAAGCATTATACAATTTGTGGTATGAGTTAGCTTGGGATAAACGCGGTTCAGAAGCCTATCGCGGTAATTTGGGAACCTTAATGAATTTGATTATCTCCGGAAATATGTATGACGGGAAAGGCATTCAATATGTTGATAATTCTTTCAAAGTTGGTTCATTTCCGGGTTTAAATACCTTCGCTTTTGCACCGGTTCCAAAACGTTGGAATTCATATGGCGATGGCTCGGGATTTAGCGATCACTTGCCGGTTTCAATGGAAATTCAAGTTGCCAAAAAGCCGATTGATTTAAAAAATCCCGGCGTTGAAAATGATGAAAATGACAGCAAAGAAGTAAACGTTGTATTTCAGGTTCCTTCCCAAGACGATGTATTTCATTTATCAGAAGTGAAAGCAGAAGATTTGAAAGAGGTGAAGTATTTCAATGAATATTTCTATTGTGAACTTACTTTAAATGATAAAGATGAAGTGATGATAGGCGATACGAAGTACAAAGTGTATTCCGAAACCAAAGATATTCGCGAAGTAGTAAAACAAGCGAAAGAGAAAAATAACGGCTTAGTTAAATTTTTCGGTCGCCATACATTATATAAAACTACTTGGGAATTTATAATCGAATCTCCTGATTACGTTTTAAATGCAAAATAATGTTTGAAATGCGAATGGTTTTCAGTGTAAAAGCATCGATTCTGTAAACCAGACCCCAAAATCTTGATTAACTCGTCATTCAACATATTAAAAGCGAAAGCATCTAAACGAACAGGATATTTTTTCCTGTTCGTTTTGTTTTTTAGCGGATGGAATACCTCTTTTGCGCAAGAGAAGATTATTTTTGGTGAAATACCGGATTCCGTTTTTACCAAATCTTTTGAGTCGCAATTCTCTGATGATTATATCATTCTGAATAAAAACGCATTTACCTTAATCAAAGAAGACTCAAAATCGATTATTGCTGAAACAAAGCATCTTGTTCGCATAAAAGTGTTAAATGAAGCAGGATTAAAATCGGCTGTGGTCGGACTTCCGTTCTTGGCTTACAATAACATGGAAGAGTTGTCAAAAATTGAAGCCCACTCCTATGACGGACACTTTTTTGTGCGTTTAGATACAGCTGATATTAAGACTATTCAGATAAATGACCGTGTTTCGTTTAAAGAATTTCAGGTTCCGGGCGCGAAAATAGGTTCTATCATTGAATATCAATACACAATAAACCGAAGATATATCGAAGAATTACCTGCGTTTTATTTTCAGGAATCAGTGCCCGTTTTACACGCTGAATATGCGATGCGTCAGGTTCGTTATTTGCGTTATCAGCCAAGTTTAACGCAGGAGGTTGTTCCTGTTAGTTATTACAAACAGGAAGTGGATACATCGACAGGAATTAAATTATTCACAAGAAGAGCGCCCGAAAAAATTGTAACTGAGTATTGGCGAGCGGTTCAAATTCCGGCGTTTAAAGACGAACCGTTTGTGTTAAGCGGGGATAATTTTCGGATGAATATACGTTTTAATTGGAGTGAATTTGGAATTCCTCTACAAGTAATTGAGGCTAACTGGGAATTGGTATCAGCCGAATTAAGTAAAGAAAAAGGCTTGGAAGAGAATATTCAGCGCGCACAAAAGTGGTTTGCATTTGGTGATTCTACATTCAAAACAATTTCCGATTCCAGCAAATTGTTAGAATACATTTTCAGAAGTGTGCAGTCGAAAGCTCATTTCAATGAAAAAAATACCATGCTCTCCACAACCAATCCCGACTCGTTATTTGTTCAGCCGATTCAGGATGCTGCAACCATCAACCAAGCATTACTTGCAAGCCTGAGAGGTGCAGGATTTAAGGCCTATCCGGTTTTAGCAGCACCTATCCACATGAATGGATTTAAAGAAGTGTATCCGACTAAATATCAATTCGAAAAAATGTTGGTTGGCGTTAAAAAAGAAGAGGGTTTTATCTATTTAGATGCATCGGATGTATATGCGCATGTGGGCATGATTCCAAGCTCTCACGTCAATCAAAAAGGTTTTGTTTTAAAAGGATTTAAAGACTACGAATGGGTAGATTTAACCAGTCCGGAATCCGTATTTGAACAGCAATTGTTTTTGAAAGGCGAATTGGATAAAGAAGGTAATTTAAAAGCGAAAATCACAGGTTCTGCACGAGGATATATGGCACGTGATATGCGTGAGAAACAAGCTCAAAAAATTGACTTACGCGATCATTTTAAAGCCATTTTGTTCTCCAAGTATTTCAATTTAAAGTTAGAGCCGGTTTCGGTTACAGCAGACGGTGCTGATTCTTTGCATTTCGAGTTTGAATTTGAATTACCGAATGCAGCAAATGTTATCGATAAGGGTTTAGCTATGAAACCTCTGGTTATTGGTTATTTAGAACAAAATCCTTTTCAAAAAGAGACTCGAAACTATCCGATACAATTTAAAGCGAGTGAGATATTGGTGCTAAATGTATTGATCACAGTGCCAAAAGGATATTCGTCACGTTCAAAATCGGCTGTGTTGGATTACGGTTTTTCCGGTGCAAAAATTAGATTTCAACAGTTTGATAGTCGTAATATTGATTATCGTTTTGATGTGGAATTGCGTCAATTAGACTATCAGCCGAGTTCGTATCCAAATATTAAGCGACTTTATGATTTATGGCAGGAGTGGAGTTCCTCCGAAATCGTTATTTTTAAGTCATGAGTAATCTAACAGCGAGATTGGCAATCGATGCATCCACTCCGGTTTGTACGGTTGCACTTTTATACAAAGGGGAAGTGTATTCAAAGTGGAATAAAGGCGTCGGCATTCACTCCGAAGCTGTGTTTGAATTCACGCAATCTGTTTTAAAAGAAGCAGCCATCAGTTTTGCTGAAATTGATGAAATAGTGATTACACTTGGCCCGGGTTCGTACACCGGCTTAAGAATTGCCGCAAGCGCTGTAAAAGGAATGGTTTTTGGAACTGACATTTCCGTAATTGGAGTTCAGACAATGGCTTTTTTTGCAAAAGCAGCTAGAAGTTTAAATCCAAATATCAAGCGTTTTCATGCCGTAATTGATGCCAGACGAACCCATTTATATCATCAACTATTTTCTTTTGATGGTGATGTGATTACCGAAGTATTGCCGATGGAAATTCGAGAACTCAAAGAAATTGAATCCCTCATTGTAAACGGTGATGCCATTGGCGGAACAGGATTGCAACGCTTAGAACTCGCATCAAACAAACAAAATCTCACTATTCTCGAGGATTCCCAGCTCATTAAAGCTGATTATTTAGTGAATACCCGCGAAGAAGATTTTGCCTCAAACTTATTTATTTCACGACTGAACCCTGCTATTTTCGAGCCAATTTACTATACTTCCGGCTTTGCACAGGTTCATCAACCTAAACCAGTAACGAATGTAAACCTATGAGTTGGTTTGTAAGAAAAACGGAAAATATTAAAACCGAAAAACCAAAAGAAATGCCTGAAGGTGTTTGGGTGAAAGTCCCGACAACAGGCGAAACCATTCATAAACGCGAATTAGAAGATAATCTTTGGGTTGATCCGCTCAGCGGATATCACTTCCCGATTGGAAGTAAAGAATATTTCTCCTTTTTATTTGATGACGGCAAATTCGAAGAAATCGGTAACAATATCGTTTCTGCTGATCCACTAGAATTTGTGGATACCAAGAATTACAAAAAACGTTTAATCGAAGCGCAAAAAAAATCCAACTTATCTGATGCTGTGCGTGTTGGCCTCGGTAAAATGAAAGAAATGAAAGTGGTAATCGCTTGTATGGACTTCGGTTTTATCGGTGGTTCGATGGGTTCCGTGGTTGGTGAGCGTTTAGGTATTGCTATTGACCATGCGCGTAAACACAAACAACCCTTGATTATTATTTCACAATCAGGCGGTGCTCGTATGATGGAATCGGTATTAAGTTTAATGCAGATGGCGAAAACATCAGCAAAATTGGCTTTATTACATGAAGAAGGAATTCCATTCATCTCTTACATGAGCAACCCGACAACCGGTGGTGTAACGGCAAGTTTTGCGATGTTAGGTGATTTCAACGTGGGCGAACCGGGAGCTTTAATCGGCTTTGCAGGTCCACGTGTAATTCGTCAGACAATCGGGCGTGATTTGCCGGAAGGTTTTCAAACTTCAGAATATTTACTCGAACACGGCTTTTTAGATTTTATCGTTCCGAGAACTCAAATGCGTTCAAAATTATCGCGTTTGCTCCGAATGGTGATGCACAAATATGAAGATGCTTAACACAAAAAAGGCTGCCAATTGGCAG
>SBGQ01000156.1 GCA_006226965.1 bacterium
TAACCTTAGCTATTGTGTACTAGTTAATTACAACCCTATGAACAAGGTTTGCCAATTTATAAATGAAAACGCGGGGAAGGAAGGTCGAAGGTATTAGGCCTGAATTTAGGAAAGTTCCAATTCCTCTAGTAGCATGGTAAAATCGGAACCTAATTACCCCAATAATCGCTCCATTCAAACTCACGTATCTTCTTGTTAGCCTGCATGCATGTTGGGATCAATTTGCTCCGGCAATAGGGCTACAACTCAGGCGATTTTTCCACTTGAAAGAATTAACCTAGCAAACGGATACAAGACTGGATAACAGCATTGATATTTAGAATACTAGACTTATATTTGCTTACATTAATAATCATAGCACGTCTTAAATCAATAACATAAGAACTACATATATTAATAACAACGGTACGTCTTACAACAATAACAAGAGTCCAGAATTTACATATTGCTACTTGATTCAACTACTTGAAAAAGCGATAACATTAAAGATAGCATAGTTAGCTCTAGTTAAATTAACAATACCAATTAGAACACCATACATAAATCAATACGCTTCAATCAATTAACCAATGGCAACTCCCCAAGAAAAACTAGCAGCTTCACTCCAGGTTCTGCAAGAGCTTCAGAAAAAAAATAAAGTTGCATTTAAAACAAGCGACATTTCAAGAACTCATAGGGAGAGGTTACTAATGAATAACTTTATTCAGGAAGTAATACCTGGTTGGTACATCTTCAATTTCTATAATAACCCACCAGGATCCAGCACATCATGGTATTTAGCCTATTGGGACTTTTGTGTACAATACTTAAATGACCGATTCGGAGAAAATTATTGTCTTTCAGCAGAACAATCAATTGCAATTCACACTGAGGATCTAACAATTCCACAACAACTTATTATACGTTCTACCGAAGGTAATAACTTGCCTACAAGCTTACCATTCAACACTTCACTTTTCGCATACAAATCTCCTCTCCCTAATAACGCAGAAATTGAATTAGTGAAAGGACTTCGAGTATTAACCTTGCCCGCCTCCATCATTCAATGTAGTAGAACCGCATATCAAAAAAATCCAATTGCGATGCGAACGGCACTAACACAGATATCTGATTCATCAGAGCTTCTAAGGATCCTATTAGAAAATGGTAGTTCAACAATTGCCGGGACAATTGCGGGAGCATATCGAAACATGGGCAACAATCAATTCGCAGACAACATTGTTCGAACAATGAAAGCTACCGGATATGATATTCGAGAAAATGATCCGTTTGAAAACCCGACACCCGGGGACATCAAATACAGATCTAATTCGGCATACGCTGTCAGAATACAACTGATGTGGGAACAAATGCGTGATGAGATCATTCAACTATTTCCAAAGCCAAACCCGACACATCAAAACAATCAGGAATATCTACATAAGATTGAAGAACTTTACACTGCAGATGCCTATCATTCCTTATCCATTGAAAAATATAACGTTAGTGAAGAGTTAATTGAGAAAGTAAAAAATGGGCAATGGGATGTTCAAGACAACCCCACTGACAAATCACAACGTGATGCCATGGCCGCATCTGGATACCATCAGGCATTTCAGGCAGTAAAGTATAGTATCGAAAAAATTCTGCAAGGAGAAAATCCAGGTGAAATAATTCATAACGATCATGGAGAATGGTATTTGAAATTGTTTTCTGCAAGTGTAAATGCCGGTATACTCAAGTCTTCAGATTTAGCCGGCTACAGAAACAGCTTTGTCTCAATAGGTAGTTCACAGCACACCCCGCCTGGCGTGGAATCAATGAGAGAGTCAATGAAAATTTACTTTGAGCTATTAAAACAAGAACCAAACCCCGCCGTAAGGGCTGTTCTCGGTCATTTCATATTTGTATTCATCCATCCCTACGTAGATGGAAACGGCAGAATGGGGCGTTTTATCATGAATTCCATGTTGGCCTCAGGAGGCTATCCTTGGACTATTATTCCAGTTGAGAAAAGAGAAGAATACATGAATGCTCTTGAACAAGCTAGTGTAAATAAGGATATAAAACCATTGACAAAATTCATATCCAAAATAATTTTCAGTCAACCTTGAATCAATGAGTCAGAAACGAAAATTAAAGGCGAGCTGTAATTTTTGTGTAGAAAAATCGGAAACAAGTTACCCGGTTTGTCGCTCAATTCAAACTAATGTATTTTCTTGCTAACCTGCATATTAATCGGGGTCAGTTTGCTCCGACGAAATGGAGAAAACTGCGGCGATTTTTCCACATAAGCGGCATTATTTAAAGTTTCGATTGAAATACTGAAGTCAGCAGGCGAAATTTTAGACCATGTACCAGAATGGAAAAATCGGAATTAAGAAACCCGAAAATACGCTTAAATCAAACGCATGCGTCTATTTGTTCCTGTTAATTAATAGAGTTCATTTGCTTTGGCTAAAGAGTGTTGATTGTGGTGATTTTTTTACTCAATAACCCAAAGGTTCTCGGCTTGTATGGCGCACCCGCAACACGACAATTACATCGGATTGTATTTTATAAGAAATGCGATAGTGAAAAACCACGAAGGCCCGGTAAGATCCATCGTTGTTGATTTTCAAAGAATCGAGCGGGTATATTCGTGGATTTTCCGGAATTGCTTCCAGGGCATTATAAATTGCATCTTCGACAATAAAAGCACCTTGCAGGGAGTCAAGAGAGATGGTCTCTAAGGCTTCAATTAATTGCTTCCACGCAATTTCTGACCATTCTAATTCCCGTCCTTTGCGTTTCTCCATGCTGCAGAACGAGACTTAACTTCTTTATGTGAAATAGACTGTCCTCTTTCATAGCTGCCTTCTGATTCATTCAGCTCTTGGTTGTATTGCTCTATGCTTATCGGCTCATTCTTCCTAGACGAAAGTAGTAGGTTCTTCACTTTATCCAACACTACCTCGTCTTTTACCGAAAGTAGAATTTTCACAATTTCCAACTGTTCCAACTCGATATTCATGTCTATTCGAATTTACAAATTATTTGCTTAGCAAACAGGAGATGGAAAAGCGGAATCAAGTTACCCTAAAAGTCGCTCAGTTCAAACTCACGTATCTTCTTGTTAGCCTGCATGCAGGTTGGGATCAATTTGCTCCGGTAATTGGGTGACAACTGAGGCTATTTTTCCAAGTCCTCAAACTCAAACAAAAAAAGCGACCGAAGTCGCTTTTTTAGTTGTGCCCAGGAGCGGCCTTCCCGGCGAATCGCTGCGCGCTTGTCGGGATAAACTTCTCGTCCCCTAGCCTATAAATGCAAAAAGTCCTGCATTGCAGGACTTTTATTTTCTGTGCCCAGGAGGGGCCTTCCCGGCGAATCGCTGCGCGCTTGTCGGGATAAACTTCTCGTCCCCTTACCTATAAATGCAAAAAAGTCCTGCAATGCAGGACTTTTATCTTCTGTGCCCAGGAGGGGACTCGAACCATTGATATAGAAGTCTTTGTTTGCAAGCCTCAGGTAACGCACATAATATACTGCCGACCTGATTGCAAACGGGACTTTTATTCCATCGAGATAAAGTAATCCAAAAAAATATTTCTTTTTACATCAAGTTACACAGTATCTCTTTAGAAATAAAAAAGCCCCTGATTTCTCAGAGGCTTTTTAACTCTATTGGTTCATATTATACCTTGCTGTATACACTTTGCCTTCTCTGGTCATTACTTTTACAAAGTAGACACCTGGCTTAGAATCAAATGTAACTTGCTCACCAGATACCATATCTTGTTTACGGTAAACCACTTTTCCTTGAGCATCAAACACTACCAAGTTAAATTTGGTTTCCTCCTGCAGATCGATTCTGAAATTACCATTACCCGGGTTAGGATAGAGTTTAAGAGGCTCAATCATTCGATTTCTTATGCCGGTAGCATTTTTAAACATCATAGTTGAAGATGTATCACAACCATTGAAGCAACAGCTATCTGAATACAAACGAACGATATCCGCTGAATCTAATGCTCTTGAATAAATTTTAATATCATCAATATATCCTTCAAACCAATAATCTGTTAAGTCTCGTGCTCCTCCAATAACCGTTTTTGCTACACCGTTTGACGATTTATGGAAATTGTTTGTACCCGCACCAACATTTACGCCGTTTAAATAATAGCGTGTTTGTACAGAATCCACTACCACTACTGCATGGTACCATTGATTTTGATTAATTGATTGAGTTACCAAAGATGCTCCACCCACAACAAACGCCACTTTAGGACCACCACTGTTTATCACAGCTACTGCAGTTAGTCCGTAATTCAATGATGGATCATCAGATACAATGACATCTTGTGTACTGTTGGCGTTGGTAGCGTTAAACCAAACTGAATAAGTCCTCTTCTTGTAATCAAACAGTTCCGGAACAGCTATGTAATCTGAATCACCATCAAAATAGTAACTTTCATTGAAATTGATATATCTATCAATACTTCTTACAGCGTTATGAACGTCGCCATCATGTGAATTAACCGTTTCATCCGTAGCTTCATTGGTAAATGGATAACAGGCTTCCAAGTCCACATTAATTGACTGTGAACTATCGCAAGTTAAACAACAGTTTATTTTACACAAACTATCCATAGCATTGGTATCCAAAGCATCAGCATAAATTCTCACATCATCAATTGAACCAGAAAACCAGTAAGTTGACGTATCTCGAGATCCACCTAATACTGCACTTCCAATTCCATTCGAAGACTTGTGAAAGTTATTTGTTCCCGTAGCAATCAACTCACAGTTCAAATAATAGTAAGCTAAGGAATCATCCACAACGATGGCCGCATGGTACCAGGTATTAAGCGAAACCGGAATTTCTACTGTTGCAATTGAACCCACAACGTATATCAATCTCGTATTTGAATCATTTACAATTCCCAATGCCGTTAATCCATTTGCAATAGATGGATCATCTGATACATATATGTTTTGAGTGCCAGCTATTGCAGTATCTACCCTGAACCATACAGAAACCGTCCTTCTATTGTAATCAAATAGATTGTTCAATACCACATAATCTTTGTTTCCATCAAATTGGTAGGCCGAATTAGGAAGCCCTTTTCTCCCATCTGTTGAAATTGCGTTGAAATTGGATCCATCATTTCCTTTCATGGTCAAATCGTTGACCGATTGATCGAGCGGATAACATGCTTCTAAATTCCAAATGTTATTGTGATTAGTAAGTGTATCGCAATTGATACAGTAGTTCTGAGCAACTACTCCTTGAGTAGCTAAAAGCAGAAATAATAGTACATAGGATAATTTTTTCATACCGAAATTTATGCACTTAATATCTATAATACAATTTTTTTTACCTAGTAAGTATTTTGATTACATTATGGATACCTACACATAATACAATTGTAAATGCAGGACGTAAGAACCTCCAGCAACTATCTAAGCTTATGTAAATTATATGGGTTATAGTTTGCGTCAAATTTCCGGGTACGATTCACGTAATTCTATCCATTCTACCAAAGAAGGTAAATTCCGTGGAGGAAATGAATATGCTCATGAGGTAGATGTCATCATGCAAGTTGAACCGGGACTAGCCAAAGCAAGTGGCAGGTTTAATAGTGGTGGGGAGATGAAGATTTAATGGATTCAAATTTTCATTGTGAACTAATTTCTAAAAACCCGTATTTTCACCGATAATATTAATCCTGCTAAAGACCATGAAAAGACCACTAGTTTGCCTGTTATTTATGCTTTTGACCTTGAATCTTGTATCCGCTCAAGAGTTCTTAACCAATATCAAACTGCCGAAATCACATGACCTACTTGACGTTGAGGCGGTGGCTGATCGTGGAGTTTATGTTCTTTCTGGCAAGGTAGGTAATGGTAATCTAGGCAAATGGGCCACGACAGAAGTAACTATTCATTTTTTCAATGAAGAATTAAAGCATCAATGGTCTACCGGAATTTTTGAGAAAATTGATTACTGGGGAAGTCTTAAAATTCTCTCTGATCCAAATACATCTGATGTGGGCCTGGCAATAAGAAATGAAGAAAAAAAACAATGGTCTTTACAGGCAGTCTTAATTGACAGCTTAGGAAATGCCAAGGTGCTGGAATACAATTTTTCGGAAGAAGCAAAAAAAGTGAAAATCGAAGGTGCCTTAATTAGCCAATTCGGAATACATGTGTTTTGTGAAGCCGATAAACTGGATTTCAGTGAAGTTCACTTTTCGTTTACATTAAATACTGCGGAATTACGTCATACTTATGATTCTCCTATTGTTTATCCGGAAATAATTGGTCGCAGAGGAAATATCTTGTTGTTTCAAGACCCTATCTACTCATTCTGCAACATTTATGAATATGATTTAGAAAAAGGTAAACCTCTTCGAAAATTTACCATCTCTCCCTCGAACAGTGTTCCGTCATTTCTTTTAAGACCTCTTGATGGTATATATACCAACTATAATCAATACAGTCTTTCTTCAACGTTTAGTGTTGGATCAAATGGCCGCCCCTCAAGCACTTCATATTCTTACAACGCAAATGGTAGCGCCTATATTTGTATTCAATGGATAGCTGACAAGCAGAAATACGTGAGCTTTGAGCTACATAGCGATACTATTCAAAACAAAGAGAAAGTCTCACGAAGAAATTATTTTATTGATGGTTTTGTTATCCGTGAATTTGATAAAGATATGCAACAGCTATCCTATCATTTTATCCCTTATATCGAAAGTCTTAAAGAAGGGAGCGCAAGGATGGATAGGTCAGGAGCCTATGATAAAGGCCACTCAAATACCTTTTGTCTTTTTCCTGAAAGCGATACCAGTTATTTAATTTCGGCCTTTGATATGAATGGCAGTATTTACAACATGATTAGGGTAAATACCGAATCAAATCAAATTAGCACTCATCAATCCTCTAACTTGAATCGATTATACACCTTTGAGATCCAAGAACTGAGAATGCAACGAACCAAGGCTGCGTATTCAACAGTAAATGTGAATCATTTTCCGTCTGACTATTACAATTGGTTGAAAAAAAATAACTACACCTCAAATGGCTCCAAAGGTATCAATACTATCGCTGGTGAGATTCCGTCGAAACAGTTCTACTTCGTTCATTATGATAAATACGGATTAAGCATATCTATATGGAATAATTCAAGTAATGTTCAAACAACACCCGTTTCCAAAAAGTTAGGGCCTACACAACACTTTTTAGTAACTAAGTAGAAATTGATCATATTATAATTAAAGATGATTTTCTGCGATTAAACTCTCTTATGCTAAAACCTTTACCCTCTTAAATTTTTTGCTTCCATCCCAAAATAATTACTTTTCAATTTATAAAATGTAGACAGGCTAATGCCGAGGTTCTTACAAATCTCAGAAACAGTTTTTACCAAAATCACCTTCATGGAAAATTTTGACAAACTGAGTCTCGGTAAACATTGATTTTTTCATCAGTATTTAAGCGAAAGTTATATTATTGACTCTAGTTTTAACCGTTCTGATTTATTAGGAAAGCTCACATCATATTAGGACATGGCTAAGTAAAAATGACTGCCTCTGTTATCTAATTCTCCTGCTTTTCTTGATGGAGATTTGTCGTTTTCCAAGAATTTGCCTGTAGCTTCATCTAACGTTTCTGCCAATATTTTAGCTTTCGGATTGTCGTTTACTTCACTTAAATGTTCTAACGAAACGGCTAACGCTAAAAATTCTCCTAAGGAATCCCATCTTAAATGGTTTTCATTTACAAACTGCTCTACGTGTTTAGGAGCGGAACCTCCAGCTCCTGTTTCAAATAAACCTCCACCATTCATTAATGGAACAATAGAAAGCATTTTTGCACTTGTTCCTACTTCCAAAATAGGGAATAAATCGGTTAAGTAATCTCTCAACACATTTCCTGTAACAGAAATGGTGTCTTTTCCATCTCTAATTCTTGCTAAGGTAAAATTCATTGCCTCTTTTGGTGACATAATATGAATTTCTATACCATTGGTGTCATAATCTTTTAAGTAGGTGTTTACTTTAGCAATTAAGTTGCTATCGTGAGCTCTGTTTTCATCTAACCAGAAAACTGCAGGTGTTTGAGAAGCTCTTGCTCTGTTTACCGCCAATTTTACCCAATCTTGTATGGGAGCATCTTTGGTTTGGCACATTCTAAAAATATCGCCTGCATTAACAGCTTGTTCCATCAATACATTTTTATTATCATCAATTACTTTAACAACACCCGCTTTTTCAATAATAAAAGTTTTATCGTGCGAACCATATTCTTCCGCTTTTTGAGCCATTAATCCTACATTAGGAACACTTCCCATTGTTGCCGGGTTATAAGCTCCATTTTTCTTGCAATCGTCAATTACTACTTGGTACAAACCGGCATAGCTTGTATCAGGAATAATGAATTTAGTATCTTTAGCATTACCATCAGGTCCCCACATTTTTCCTGAGTTTCTGATGTAAGCCGGCATAGATGCATCAATAATTACATCATTAGGCATGTGTAAATTAGTAATTCCTTTGTTAGAATCTACCATCGCTAATTTTGGTCGGTTAGCATAACAAGCATCAATATCAGTTAAAATAGCCGCTTTGTCAGCACCATCTAACTGTTCTAATTTATTGTATAAATCGGTAAGACCGTTGTTGGGGTTAACACCTACTTTATTAAGTGTGTCGTTATGTTTTTCAAAAACATCCTTAAAAAATACTTCCACAAAATGACCAAAAATAACCGGATCGGAAACCTTCATCATGGTAGCTTTCAGGTGAACAGAAAACAACACATCTTTTTGTTTTGCGTCTTCAATTTGCTCGGCAATAAAAGTTCTAAGCTGGTCTGCTTTCATTACAGCAGAATCAATAATCTCGTCTTTTTTTACAGCAGTTTTATCTTTTAAAACAGTGGTATTTCCATTATTATCAGTCAGTTGAATGCTGAAAAATCCGTTGTCGTTCATTACTACCGATTTTTCTGAACTATAAAAATCTCCACCGTTCATGTGTGCTACGTGCGATTTAGAATCTGCCGACCAAGCTCCCATACTGTGTGGATGTTTTTTAGCATAATTTTTTACTGCTTTAGGAGCTCTTCTGTCAGAATTTCCTTCGCGTAAAACAGGGTTTACGGCACTACCTTTTACTTTGTCGTATCTGCTTCTAATGTCTTCTTCTGTATCATTTTTAGGTGTGTCCGGATAATCAGGAATAGCATACCCTTTGCCTTGCAACTCTTTAATAGCATCTTTTAGTTGAGGAATAGAAGCACTAATATTTGGAAGCTTAATAATATTTGCTTCCGGTTTGGTAGCTAAATCGCCCAAATATGCTAAGTCGTCAGTAATTTTTTGGTTATCAGATAAAAAATCAGGAAAAAGTGCTAAAATTCTTGCCGCTAAAGAAATGTCTTTCGTTTCAATTTCCACATTGGCAGCCGAAGCAAAAGATTTTACAATAGGTAAAAGTGAGTAAGTAGCCAAAGCTGGTGCTTCATCAGTTTTGGTGTAAATAATTTTAGATTTTTGTGTCATGATAAACCGTATTTTATATGATAAAGAATATTGAAAAATTGAAGTGCGAAGCTACTCATAATATATGCTATTTTCAAACGATGAACAGATAAAAAATTCATCCTTTTGGAGGGATTTAGAAAACAGCACTTTTTTCTTACCTTTGAACCTAATTAATGAGAGTTATCACACAAAACATTGTTTATTTGCTAGGGATACACAAATTAAAAAATGTAAATTTCACTAATGGTCACAAATTATAAAGCATCTTCGATGTTTTTGTGGGAATTTTATAGGTAAAGCAGAAAAAATTTGTGTGATACGTGTTAATTTGTGTTTAAAAACAATAACCTTAAATGAGCTTTATTTTAAAGATGCGACCACTTAAGTTTATCCATTATATTTTATTTGTAACAGCAATAGTTGTTGTGCTTACTAGCTTTATTAAAAAAGATGAGGTAAAAGATTTTTCAAAAGAAACACCTCCCGGAACAACAAAAATTGCAGAAAACCTTTTTATGGACAAAGCTGAAATTTCAAATTTTACTTACCTCGAATATATTTATTGGTTAGAAAGAGTGTTTGGAAAAGATTCAGACGAACTTAATTCTGCCCAACCAAATACTGAAGTATGGTTAAAAGATTCTTGCTTAGGGTATACATATTCTGAGTATTATTTTATGCATCCAAAATATAGGAGTTATCCTATGGTTGGAATTTCTCAAGAACAAGTATTAAATTATTGTAAGTGGAGGTCTGACAGAATTTTTGAGCTTTATTTAATTAGGGAAAAAATATTAGAGCATCAACCAAATCAACATGCTGAGAATTATTTTTCTATAGAAAATTATTACAGTGGGAAATACAACAATACACCACCTGATTTGAGGTATAACATTTATCCTGAATATCGATTACCTACAAAAGAAGAATGGTTATTAGGGAAAGATTTTTTTGAAGAAAAAAAAAAAAAAAATGGAAAAACG
>SBGQ01000019.1 GCA_006226965.1 bacterium
CATCCGGTGCATCAACAATTTGTCCAGTGTCATTGGTCACCAGATGCAGTTTGAAGCCAAAAAACCATCCTATGCTGCATTGTCCACGCTGTGCAAGTCCATCAAATACCTTGTGGGAGTGAATTCTTCGATTATGGCAAACACGTAGTGGAGTGGAGTCAATAAAGCTGATACCCGAGCAAGGGCCGGTTGCAAATTCCTTGAGATAAACGCCTAAGTGCAAGATTGTTGATGAACACAATTCGACCATGCGCGAATAGCTAGGCAGTCCAGGAAACCACTCACCAAGCTGTGTAGACACATAATCCAGATAGTACTTTTTAAAGGTTCGGATACCTGAAAAATGAAACAAGACCTGAATGGTCATAATCTCAGAATCCGTTAAAGAGTTAGGTTTAAGTCGAGATTTACCAGATGCGAGTTGTTGGGAATGAAGTTTAGGGACAAAAGCGGAACAAAAATCATCAATATGACAGAAAATCTCGGTAATTTTAAGTGGGTCAATCATGGGTAATCGTAGTTGTAAGTTATTGATATTGAACAACTTAATATACGAATAATTGCGCCATTTTTGACCCATTTTTATTGCTTTTCTTATATCGAACTCACGTTATTTAAAATCAAATAGAATAAATCAAACAGGCGAATGAACAGCTTACGAACTGCCTAGAAGTTTCTTATTGTTAGATTTTCAAACTGATAGAATCAAGTATCAAAAAATGACTTAAACAGAAACAGTCGAATTATTTTTTAAGTTGAAGGGCCTCAGCGTTGAGTGATACTTTAAGTTGTAATAACAACTTTCCTAAGATTTGTGAAATACGAGCTTCTGTTAAACCCAAAACGGCTGCAATTTCTTTTAATGTAAGATCTTCGAAATAATACAAGGCTAAAATCAGTTGCTCTCTCTCTTTTAACTTTTTTATTTCACGCTCTAATTTTTGGCGCATGGTTAGGCGCTCTAATTCAGCATCCGGACTTTCTGTTTCTTCATCAGGAATAAACTCGCTGTTGGTTTGTCCCTCTTCATCACCATATCGGTAATCATTTAGACTTAAAACGGAGCGCTGTTGCACGTTTGCTAATAAATCGGAATACTCTTCTAAGCTGATCCCCATTTCATTGGCTACTTCTTCATCATTAGGATAACGCCCTAATTTTTGCATAAGAAGTTCAATGGTTGTTTGGGCTTTTCCGTAAGCAGCACGTTGTAAACGAGGAACCTGATCAATTTTGCGTAAATAATCGACAATATTTCCTCGTATTCGGTAATACGCGAAGGTATTAAACTGTACTTGATGTTCTTTACTGTAATTATCAAGTGCTTGAATTAAACCCATCATTCCGGCACTTTCCAAATCCTCAAACTGAGAAAGCGGTGTATCCGGCTTACTAATTTTTCCGACAATACTACGAACTAATGGAACCGATTTGGTGATAATAGCATTCTTCAAAGCCATTGTCGGCTCTTCACAATAGGCATCCACTAAATCCTGTAAACTCATGTTACTCATAGTAAATCAAACACCTTTATGCTTCTCGGTATTCATCCGAAGATGTACTCACAGCCCTTCTGCCACGAGTGATGGTAATTAACAAAACACTGGCGTAAAACACAATCATCAAGATTAAGTAAGCAATTACTGAACGCATTAATGCTATTTGCCACATCATCCCGATTCCCATCAGAACCAAAAAGATGAGTACAGAAAGCAAAAGTGCTATTTTCATTGATACTTTAAGCATGACTCACTTTAGGTACGGGTTTTTTAGCTGCCATTCCTGTTTTTTTCTGTGAAAGACCCACAAGTGCCGACGAAACAAAGTTTATTTCTTTTGAAACGTGAGAATCCGGATTGGAACGTGTTACCGGAAGTTGGTCAGACACTGATTTTCGAACCAAATCATCCATCGGCACAAAACCCAAATAAGGGAATTCTCGGTTCATAAAGTGATTTACAATGGTATTAAAACGCTTTAAAACGTTATGTGCATCGTCTTCATTTTCAGCAAAATTTACAACCGCAGCAAACGGATAGGTCGGGTCTACTTCCAAAACAAATTTGCAAAAACGATACACATCTGAAATGGCTGTCGGTTCACCAACAACTACTAATAAACCGATATCAGCACGGTCTAAAGCCCAAAAACTTAAGTCCGAAGCCCCTGCAGGTGTATCAATTAAAATAAAATCGTTTTCCGTTCTGAGTTTACGCAAAACCTGATCTAGAGTCGGGTATAAAACGGACCAATCCATTACATCTACATCGGGCTCATCTGCACCGGTAACTAAACTGTACCCGCCATCGGTTTCCAGAATAATTTCGTTAATGGTCGATTTTCCGTTCATCACATCTAAAACGGTTCCGGGTATGGATTCGTTAATTAAAGCTGCACAGTTCGAAAGACCTAAATCGGCATCAACAACAGCTACGCGATAACCCATTTGCACCAAGGTTTCGGCCAAGTTTACGGTTACAATGCTCTTCCCGACTCCGCCTTTTCCACTTGCGATTCCAACGATATACGATTGATTAAACTTTCTTTGAATCATATAATTTCTGCTCTCTAATTGGCTGAGGATAATACTTGTTCGGCAAACCAGGTCGGGCTAAATGCCTGAATGGAATCAGGAACTTCGGCGCCGAGTGTGACATAGCGAACTCCCACACCTAAGGTTTTCAAAAACGGGATTAGATGTCCCCAGCGATTGGTTTCATCCAAATGAGTAATGGCAACATAATCCGGTTGTAAAGGATGGTTTGTAGCGTAAGCTTCGCGGAAATAATAATTTTCCATCGTTGCATTTACCACAAAATGCACTTCAACGGGCATTACAGATGCTAAAATCTGACGAATTTTCCAGTATTCACGGAAAGCCGTCTTTTTCTCCAAACTGATACTTGGGGTATCGAACAAAACATGGTCAAAGTCCACCAATTTCACCATCAACTTGGAAACATCAATTCCATCATGAACGACGAAATACGGGATATCCATATCTCTGGCGAATAATTCTAATACAGAATATTTCTGCGCTGAATTTCTCGGCATTACTGAGACCAAGGCTACTTTTTTTCCGCCAAAGAAGGATTCATTTGCCGCTAATTTCATGATTAAGGATGTTTTTCCTGAACCTGATGGTCCAACAAAAACCAAATTCGGTTGCGTTGCCTGTAATGAATCCATCGATATTGATGTACGAATTAATTTTGCGAGTTCGTACATAAATGGTTCTTTGTCTTCAAACGGGTCAATTCCGTTATCCATTATCTTCTTAAACCAACCTGAAATTGTAGTGGCACGAATTCCTGTTTGTAATAATTGCTGAAACGCACCATGTGAAGCATAATCCAAACTCGCAGAAATCAACGATTCGCTTAACATCGATTCTAATTGCTCTAATCTGCGATGTAAAGCTGAAATCTCACGGCTTACTGATGTTTCTTTGATATATCCATTGGTAGTTGGCGCCGCTTCCGACTGGCGAATTTCAATCAGAGGAGTTGTTCTGCGCGACATGGAAGCACCGGGTGCATCTAAACCTTTGGGTTCCGGTAATTCATCTTCAGCTTCTACTTTTACAGCTTTAGATTTCTTGAAGCCCATTTTTTCGACAGGTTGTGTTTTTGGCTCTTCTTTCGCCTGTTCCTGTACAACTTTTTTCTTTGGTGTTTCTTTTACAACAGGCTTTTCTTCATCAGTAGCTTGTTCTGCAACAGCAATATCTGAATCACCAAATAAATCCCCGCCGCTTGCGCCAGCTTTTTTATAGGCATCGCTACGTTTGTAAAATACATTACGGAATTCCTCTTTATCAGCAGGATTTTCCTGAACTGGTTGTGTCGCAGCTAATTTATCATCAAGCATCACTGTAACACTTGCCTGTTTATCTCCTTGCGGTGCAACTGACTCGATAAGCATTACGCTCGGACCGAGTTGTTCTTTTGCCGCTTTTAAGGCTTCTTGAATGCTTGAACCAAAATACTTTTTAAGAATCATAGCGCTTAGTGTTTATCCCCATTCGCATTGCTTGTTAAAGACAGTTTATCAAACGTTTTGATTTGGGTATCCATCGTAACATCGTTGTATGACAATACGGAAATTTCGGGTAAAATTGGCGAAAGAAACTCATATACGGTAGGTCTGAGCACAGGTGATGTAAGTAGAACAGGCTCATGTCCGTTGTTCATCATCTTCTCAAAAACCTTTGTTGCCGCTATGTAAATTTTCTCCACGGTTTCCGGTGTAAAGCCTAAAGTGCTCGGGTTTAAATTTCCTTGCTGAGCCTGACCTATTAAATGAGATTCCAAATTGGACTCAAAAACAGTTACATGAATTTCATTATTTGAATCGCGGAATTGACGTGTAATCGTTTCTGCTAATCCGGCGCGAACATATTCCGTTAATACATCAGTATTTTGCGTATTGGCACGTTGGTCAGCTAGCGTTTCCAAAATGGTAACCATATCGCGAACGGGCACGCGTTCACGCAACAACTTGCGTAATACTTTCTGGATATCACCCACTTTCATTTGATCCGGAATCAGCTCATCCACTAATTGAGCATGCGTTTCTTTCACATTATCAATTAAGCGTTTCACCATCTGACGATCGAGCACTTTATAAGCGTTCTTCTTCAGCATTTCCATCAAATGAGTTGTAATAACAGCACCTGCTTCAATTACAGACAGTCCGTATTTCTCGGCCTCCATTCTGTTTTTAGCACTTACCCAAACGGCATCCAATCCAAATGTCGGGTCTTTTGTTTTGATTCCGGGAATATCAATATCAAAATCCTGTGGAATCAACGCCAAGAAATAACCGGGTAACAAATCGCCTTTTCCAATGGGAATACCGCGCATTTTAATCGCATAATTATTGGCATCAAGCTGAACATTATCACGAATTCGAATCGGCGGAACAATTATTCCCAACTCTACAGCCAATTGTTTTCTTAATGATGACATACGCTCCAATAAATCACCGCCTTGGTCGGGGTCAACCAACGAAATTAAGCTGTATCCGATTTCTAATTCGAGAGTATCAACCAATAAATAATCTTCTACTTTATCTTCTTTTTTAGGAGGGAGCGCTTGTTGCATAACTTCTTGTTCACGCTCAACTTGAATCTGGTTGTTTTTGCGGAATGAAACGAATAAGAATAAACCTGCCAAAGACCAAAATGGAAGAATTGGCATTCCCGGGATTAGTCCTAAGAAGAATAAGAAAATAGCCCCCAAGGCAACAACTTTCGGGTTTCCGAATAATTGTCCGGTAAAATCATCGCCTAAGTCGCCTTCGCTAGCCGCTCTGGTTACAATAATACCCGCAGCCGTAGAAATAATTAAAGCAGGAATCTGAGATACAAGACCATCACCAACTGTTAATAAGGTATATACTTGGGCCGCATCACCTAAAGGCATTCCTTTTTGTACGGAGCCAATAATTAAACCGCCAATTATGTTGATGAAAGTGATTAATAAACCGGCAACTGCATCTCCACGTACGAACTTTGAAGCACCATCCATCGCCCCGTAAAAATCGGCTTCTCGTGAAATCTCTTCTCTTCGTTTTTTGGCTTCCGCATCTGTTATAAGTCCGGCACCTAAATCGGCATCGATGGCCATTTGTTTACCGGGCATGGCGTCTAAAGTAAAACGTGCGGTTACTTCGGCAATACGAGTAGCACCTTTAGTAATTACCACAAAGTTGATAATTACTAAAATGGAAAACACGATGATACCGACTATAAAATTCCCCTGAACCACATAATTACCGAAGGTGTAAATCAACTCACCTGCGTAGCCTTCCGTTAAAATGGAACGTGTTGTGGCAATGTTCATCGCCAAACGGAATAAGGTGAGCATTAAAAGCAAACCGGGAAAAACCGCAAAATCGAGAGGACGAACCGTGTAAAAACCGACTAAGAGTACAATTAGAGAAAGAGCGATACTGATAGCCAATAAACTATCAATCAGAACAAAAGGAATCGGTAAAATCATTACCAAAATAATGGCAATCACACTCGAAGAAATGAAAATATCACCTCTTCCGAGTACCGAAGAAAGAAAATTTTTCCCTTGTATTGCTGTACTAGCCATTCATTTTTTTGATTATGCAGCCTTTTGCTGGTTCATTTTGTAAACGTAAGCGAGAATTTCAGCTACAACCTGATACATTTCAGGTGGAATAGCTTGTCCTTCCTCAGCAGCAGCGTACAAAGCACGTGCCACAGGAGGATTTTCCAAAATCGGAACATCGTAATGTTTTGCATATTCCCGAATTTTTAATGCTCGGTTTCTCATCCCTTTTACCATCACAACCGGAGCATCCATTTCATCTGTTTTATATCTGATGGCAACGGCGTAGTGGGTCGGGTTGGTAATAACCACATCTGAGTTTAGCACAGCATGGTCTATCCTTCTTGTGCGAGATAATTTAATAGCAAATCGTTTTCGAGCACCTTTTACCTGCGGATCACCTTCCATTTGTTTGTACTCGTCTTTCACCTCTTGTTTAGTCATGCGGAGGTCTTTTCGATACTTATATCGCTGATATATAGCATCAAAGATGGACAAAATTAATAGTGCTGATAAAATTCGTGCTGTAACTAATACAACCCACTCTCCTGCTCGAATTAGAATATGCTGTAAGGGCATTACCGGAAGTGAGATCATCGCTTCTAAATCTCCCCGAACCGTAAACCAAATAATGGTTGTTACTATGCCAATCTTAGAAATGCCTTTTACCAGTTCAACTAAACCACGTGTTGAGAATATTTTTCCGAAGCCCTTTGCCAGACTTAATCGTTCAGGTTTAAACTCTAAAACTTTTGTCGAAAACACGACTCCTGTCTGAATTATATTGGTTAAAACAGACCCGATTACCAACATCAAAATAACCGGACTTGATAAAATTACAGTGTAATAAAGCGTTGCACTCCAATAAACTGAGGCATTATCGATGTTATTTACAGGATCGATTGCCATCTTATAAAACTCTTCAAACATCTCATTTGCGGTAGTCCACATCCAACCACCGGAAGCATATAAAACGATAGTAGCCAAAGTGAGTAAAATCACCGAGTTTACTTCAGCACTTTTACTGACATTACCTTCCTCTTTAGCTTGTTCAAGCTTTTTACCGGTAGGTTCTTCCGTTTTTTCTTGGTCTTTTGAGTCATCTGCCATGGTTTTGCTTTAATGCAAAGCCCGTACCAAAATAATCGTTCACACATGGAACGATAAACCACAATTAATGCTTTCTAACTGTACTCAGGCCAAGAACTTAATATTTTTGGCACGAAGCTAATTCCCATTTGTCAGATAAGAGCGAAGCATTAAAAAGATATTTATAGCAATCATAAGTATTGCTGTTCTAGGATTTATTCCATTTTCATTCGGCTATTTTCAACAACAAAAAACTCTCCGACACATCCCGAGAAGTATACAAGAAGAACCGAATTTATCCCCATCACTACTTGTGATTTATGTGGGCTATGCGGGCTGTTCCCTAGAATGCCCGATAACCCTAACCTCGTTGGCATCATTAAAAGAATTAAGACCCGATTTAGCTGTTTATATGATGGATTTACTTTCTGAGAGCGATTCTCAAGCTCCAAAGTATGCCGAACAATTCCATCCAAGTTTTAAAACGATAGCTAAACACAATGAACTCTTACAAGAGCTTGGGGTTTGGTATCAAAAAACACAAAAAGACGATCAGCCGGTTTCACATTCAGATCGTGTTTATCTCATTGAATTTATTGACCATAATTACGCACTAATTAACCAATACGCAGGAAGCTCTCCTGAATTGAATTCACATCTACAGTACACCATACAAAGACATACACAGCCCTAACTATTATGAACAACACCTTAAAAACACTATTTCCTACTTATTCAAATGATTTAAGTGATGCACTAAAAAATGCCCTCCAACACGATTATGAGCGTACCGATCGGTTTATGCTCAGAATTCAAGTCGTATTGATGATTTTAATAAGTACGTTCGGAGCCTACTCAAGCGGGCAATTTCTTTTTACAGGATTCAGTATGGGCTTAACAACGGCAATAACTTTTTTAGCCTATTCTTTCTTTAAAGGAAGTGCTCTTTCCCGATCTATTATGGCATCAGCATTTATGGTTGATAGCGCCATACTTATTCAGATTAATGGTGGTTTGATTGAAATGCACTTTCTCATTTTTGTCTTATTAGCTGTTTTAATCCTTTACAAAGACATTCTACCGTTAGTTGTTGCTACGGTTGTTGTTTATGTTCATCACTTGGGCTTTAGCTTTTTACAAGGTATAGATTACAGAGTATTCGACACTCCCATTATGATTTTTAATTATGGTTGTGGATTTGGTATCGTAATGTTACACGCCATATTTGTGATTGGTGAATTAATAGCGGGTGCATTTATCGTAATTCGTTTAACCCGACAATTCATGCGCATTTCTGATTTGGAAGACATTGTAGATTCTTTGAACTCAATTTCTGATGAAACAAGACAAGCCGCGTCTGAATTATCTGTAACAAGTAATACCATTGCAGAAGGTGCTTCAAAATCATCTGATTCCTTAAATCACATCAAATTCAGATTAAATGAAATTCTGGAATCTGTAAAAACCTATTCACAGACAACAAAAGGCGCGGGTGAAATGACAAACAAAGCTTCAGCCTCTGTTCATATGCTTAACGAAGCACTGCAAGAAATCAATAATTCATCAAAAAATATCTCCGGTATTATTAAAACAATTGACGGCATTGCATTTCAAACCAATATTCTTTCTTTAAATGCCGCTGTAGAAGCTGCAAGAGCCGGTGAAGCAGGCAAAGGATTCGCCGTTGTTTCCGAAGAGGTACGAAATCTTTCCCAATTAACTTCGAATGCCGCTTTAGATATCGAACAAAAAATTACTGCCAATATTAAGCGCACTGAATCAGTTGAGCACTTGTTAGAAGAATTGGTGTCTATTTTTGAAGATTTACAAGTTGGCATTAACAATGTTGAACAAATCAGCCAGAATCAACAAATAAAAATAAAAGAGATTCATTCTAAGACGATGGAGATTGATCAAATCACCCTTAGTAATTCTGTTATGTCTGTTCAGCACAAAGAGTCAGCAAAAGAACTCTTAGAACAAGTGGATAGACAACAAGATGTGGTAAACCAACTCACTTATAAATTCCGCATCAATTAGAAACCTATATAAATAGAAAAAGGCTGTCATTTCACTGACAGCCTTTAACTTGAGCTTAGCTTTGTTTGTTTGAGAAGCTTTTTTTGATTAGAAGCTGATTGCGGCTTCGATCATGAAACCGTTGAATTTAGCACCTTCCCATTTAGATGATGCGAATCCTGCACCGTCCCATGTTTGGTTTACATATTCAATTTTGGTTACTACGTTGTTGGTCATGAACCAGCCACCGCCGATGTTAATTCTAGTAATGTTTTTTTCTGCAGCTGAACCACTGTCTTTGCCAGATACTTTATTGAAACGGCCACCTACGTAGAAGTTTTCTTTTGCACCTAAGCGGTAAAGTAATTCTTCACCAATTTGAGTATAGCTACCATCTGGATTTGAAGTAGCATCTTTTGCATTGCTAGCAAGATCGAATACTGTGAAAGACTCTAAACCTCTCCATTTAATGAAACCTGCAAATTGTAAAGCTGTGATTTCTTTGAAGTTTGGGTTCCAACGAGCATTTCTGAAAGCTGAAGTAGCTGTTGTACCTGCACCGGCTTCAGTAGTAGTGATTGCAATGTTGTAGTAACGGTCACCTGCACGGTCGCCAGCGTATAAATAACCACCAGTTGAAGTACCTGAGTTAGTGTAGATAGAACCAGTCACACGAACTCTTAAATCTTCATTGATTTGTTTGTCATAACCTAATTTACCGAAGTAAGAGAGTGTATAAGCGTCATCAGTAGCAGCTGCAACTGTGGATTGGTTTAATTTACCGTTTGATACACCGAGTACTGCTAAAATACCATTGTATTGGAAAGTAGCATCTAAGAATGGTTCAGTTGTGAATGAATCCATGATGAAGTTACCTACGAATGGGTTGTAAATAGCACGACCGTTGTCAGTTCTTCTAAAGTGAGTATCACCAAAGTTAACTTCGTCCATACCGGCACGGAAAGTAGTGTATTGCATTACATTGTCTAAGAAACCTTCGCTAATGAAGCTTAAGTCGTCAATTTGCATATAACCACCTTTTACCCAAGATTCGTTGTGGTGACGAGCAGACAAATATGTTCTTAAGTGCATACGAACACCTTTATCCAATTGAACATCAATGTTCAAGTTTGCTGTAGGTAGGTTTAAGTTTTTTTCTAAATCTAAGAAATCATTATTTGTGTTTTCTTGTGATAGACCTTGGATTTGAAGAGCAAAGTCGCCACCCATTCTTACTTTTAAACCTTCAAATGCTTTAGCAGGAGCTTTTGGTGTTTCAAAAACATTCAAACCTGCTTTGTCATTGGTTCTGAAAAAATCGAGTTCTGGTTGTTGTGCTGAGGCTACGGTTACAGTTGCAAGAGATAATGCCACTGTAAAAATTCGGGATAAGGTTTTCATAATAATCCTCTAAAAGTTGTTTTATGTGTGAGGTGAAAATTAGTTTGAGAAATTTGTTTAGAGATGTGGAGCGCTTGTGTTTCCCACGTGGAGATGAATATCAAAGTCAACTGTGATTTCATTTCCTGTTTTGAGTGCACCCAACATGAATGATGGAGGTTTGATACCGAAATCAGTCATTTTTAATTCTTTTGTTCCGGTAATCTGAACACCGTCATTTTCTACTGGAATTGCAGCTGCTTCAATTTCGACTTCTTTCGAGTTGCCTGAAATCTCTACATTAAACAATCCAATAACTTTTTGATTTTCTTTGTCAGCTTTAACTACTTTGACAAGTGAGAATTTTATTTGTGGGAAGTCTTTGTAATTCAAAGTTTTGTAAGCGTTTTTGTCCATTTGGTCTTTTCCGCTTTTTAGACTTGTTACATCCAAGATGCCTACAAATGAATCTACTTTTATGTCTTGGCCGTCAGTAAGAATAACTGCGCTTGCATCCATTTGGCTAGATGTCAATTCCCAGTCGTGCATGGTAGATGTGCCTTTTACAGTAATAGAACTGTTGTTGGCTGAACGTAATTCTACTTTTTCGTAGTTAAAAAAGCTAAGCAGGGTTATAAGTGCAATAATCGTTTTCATGAGTTCTTCTCCTATAGTTTGAAACACTTTTTCTTTTGTTTCTTGATTAAAGATAAAAGACTCCTAAATACTAAGCAAGTTTAATTGAGATAAAATATTCCGAAATACTTGATTCAAATCACAAACCCGCTCAATTGTCTCAAAATTGCCTTTATCACCATATTTTTTACAAAAATTTACTTACACAAGCCGACCAATTTCACTCGAAATCCAAATTATAACATCTGTAAATCCTTAATTTTGTTACAGATGACTACAAATTAGGATTATTTTGTCCGATTTTTAACACAACACGAAATTTCGAAACCATTGGCGAGTGATTTTAAGTGATTCCCAACTTCAGAAATAAATGCTTTCGGTTAAACTGAGATTATATGCGTAGCTGCTCCAATCTGATTTATATATAACTCACTTGTTTTAAGACTTGAAGCGTCTTCTACTTGTATATCTTACCACTATAATGTTGCCACTCGACATTTCTTGAATACCTTTTTTTGTTCAGGTACAAAATATCTGCATATATATCGTCTATATATATGTCTCACTTTCAGGTATAAGCTTGATCCCGTTCGAAAGAATTTGAGGATGATCAAATTAATCAGCAAGAATCTAACTTCACCAAAACATCAGCAACAAATAATTTTTGCTTTTGACTTCCGATTAAACCTGAATCGTTTCAAAGGCTTCATCATTTCTATTTTTCATTTTACTAGGTTAATACTTATCAAAATTTCGTTTTACTCATTTCTACACAAGACACAAATGTAGAATTGCACATACTAGCCTAGCTCTGCTGTGTTTATTTATTGATGTCTGATTTTGTCTTTTCATTGCTCGATTTATCGTAAATGAAAATAATCTCAAATCATATGCGCATCACTCTTCTAATGGATGTAAAAAAAAAAAGCTCAACCATCCCTGGGTGAGCTTTTAACCTGTTTAATCTAACGTAATCTATGGTAAAATTTATTCGAGCGAAGTTTTGTTAGCCTTCGGTAGTTCTGATATCGGTACATACATTTCAAAGCGAATTACGATATCATCATTTGCTTGAATCGCACCGCTAAAAAAGTTGGGAGGTTGTACACCAAAATCAGTCATTTTCATGCCTTTCCAGCCGCTTAACTTCGCATATTCTTCACTTACAAGTTCAGTTTTAACTACAAAATCTATGTTCTTTTTAACTCCGGCTATAGTTAAATCAACTTTACCGAGCACCTCTCCTGTTACAGCATTCTGAGAAATCACTTTTGTTAAGTTGAAAGTAATAGTCGGGAAATCGAACCCTTTTAATGCTTGGTAAGCATCTTGTGTCATTAATGGATTATCATTCTTTAGTTCTGCTACAGGAACAGTTCCTTTAAATCTATCTACTTTAATAACTTCGTTATCATTAAATACAATAACATCTAAATCTGCTACTTCTGCTTCTAAGGCCCATTCGTGTGCATTTGAAGTTCCCTGAACAACAAACACACTTTTCATATAATCTGTTTTAGGATCAAATTCATTATTAATCCCCATTAAGCCAACCAATACTAATAATCCTACCAAGGTTTTCATTTCAGTCTCCGTGCTAAGTGTTGTTTCTGTTTTAAGATAAAATAGTCTTAAATAAAACGCAATAGAATTAAGATATTTTTGTCTTATAAATTTTACACGGAAGATTTATTGATTTTTATAGACTTACAAATCAAGCATTTGCTCAAATGCTACTTTTGACTGAACGGGAGACTGACAAACGAACTGTTCGCACCAATACAAGGTTGGTTTTTCCTGAAGAGATTTCTTCCCTTTTAGAACTGTGAAACGCGAGTCAACCGAGGATTGAATAGTAAAAAAGTATGTCTCTAAAAATTGTTTATCTGATAATACATCAATCCAGCTTAAACTTTCCTCGCCCAAACAAACACATTCATTTTTACCCCTGGTTGAACGTATTCCGTTCAATAAATGATAAGAACTGGAACTTGGATATTTCTGAATCAACGTAAACATCTTAGATAGTGAAAACTCAGCTAAAATCGCCAGATTTTGATTTTCTGTTAGATAACCAAGTTCTTCGAAAAAACGAGTACAAACTGCTTGAGTACTTGGCACGGCATTATCAAAAAGCTCTTTTGGTGTATGAATCAACTGATGCGTATTACTTGCTAAACTAAACGCACCTGTCTCTGCATCAAAAAAGCCTTCTCTTATTTCGTCTGCTATTAACATTGCCTCATCCAAATAATAATCGCTTCCAGTTAACTGAAATGCTCGTAATAACGCTAAACCAAAGTGCCCTAAATCATCTCCAAATGCTCTTACACCATGTACCCGTTCATAATAACCTGTTTCGTTTTTTCTGTTGATGAAGAAATCTACAAGGTTTATTGCGTTCGTTTTTATTTCTATATCGGGCTGCACACAATACCACGTGAAATAAGCTTGAATCAACATCGCATTCCAAGCTAATATCACTTTTGAGTCCTTTTCAGGTTTTATTCGATGTTCCCTTACAGCAAACAACTTAGATAACACAAGAGAAACATCCCCCAATGTGTCTGTATTCACTTCTTTAATAAAGCGAAGAATCGTTTTTCCTTCCCAATTTCCATTTTCCGGCAATTCGACACCGGCATTGCTAATGGTTTGTAGTTCATCGGCGGTTAATACTTGCTTTAATTCGTCTTGAGTCCAACAATAAAACATCCCTTCTTCTCCGTCAGAATCTGCATCCCAAGCTGAACCATATCCGCCTGTATGATTCTTAAAATCGCGTTCTAAACAAGCATAGATTCCTTCTGCAACTTGTTTAAACCATTCATTTTTGGTGATTCTAAACGCCAATGCATAAACATGAAGCAATTGAGCATTATCGTATAACATTTTCTCAAAATGAGGAACCAACCATTCTTTATCCGTTGAATATCGATGAAATCCGCCCCCGACATGGTCATGAATTCCGCCTTTTGCCATTTCATTCAACGTTTTTAGAGCCATTTCCAAGGCTGATTTATCTTCTAACTGAACACCTATTCTTAATAACGACTCAATGATCATGGGTTGCGGAAATTTGGGAGCTGTTGAAAAACCGCCAAAATCATTTTCAAATGCGAAGTCGAAGTGTTCAATAATCTTTTGGAAATCAAGGTGTGCCGCATTCCCTGAAATAACATGTTCCAGAAGATCATTCCCGATTGCTTGACTTAATTGCTCAGCTTTTTGATTTAATTCAGTTCTCCTTTCAGTAAATAATTCGTTTATGCGATGGAGAACTTGTAAAAAACTTGGGCGCCCATACATGGGTCTGGGCGGAAAATAGGTACCACCATAAAACGGTTGTTGATTCGGAGTTAAAAACATATTCAATGGCCAACCGCCTTGCCCGGATAAAGTTTGCAAGGCTTCCATATATATGTGGTCCAAATCGGGGCGTTCCTCTCTATCAACCTTAATCGAAATAAAATGCTCGTTTAAAAAGGAGGCAACTTCATCCGACTCGAATGACTCACGTTCCATTACGTGGCACCAATGGCAGCTTGAATAACCAATACTCACCAATATCGGTTTATCTTCGACTATTGCTTTTTGTAAAGCCTCGTCTCCCCAAGGATACCAACTTACAGGATTGTTTGCATGTTGCTTTAAATATAGAGATGCCTCTGTACTCAGTTTATTTTGAGCCATTAAATTTAATTCACTTAGTTAGCACGAAGAACAAAACCGTTTAACCATTCTTCTATTATTCTTCTGTTTGTTTGAAAATAAGATTGATTTCTGCGTAATAGATATTGTTCGTATCCGAGTATCGCACTTCCTGTTATTACTTCATAGAAAATAAATGTGCGTTCAGGGTCATATAATTGCGGATTCTGATACATTCCATATGCCCAATAAATATCCCGGAAGTTCTGATCAACCATTTTTGGCGATCCAAATAGGATATAAATCATTCCGGCGTCGGTTTTCCACCCTTCTTTATAAGATGTAAATCGTTGGTTGGCCTCTTCCACTCGTTCGTAATACAACTTTAAAGTCTGTCGAGCTAGATTTACATTTTGCAGATTTGATAACCAAAAGTGGTCAATTTTCTTTTTTAATGTATCCGGGTGAGTATTTGACATCAACTGTTGATACTCTTTTTCGTCCATCAAATAAACAAGAGGAGCAGCTAATTCCTTGGCCGTTCTCAATTGCGGGAAATAGGGAGATGTTACAGAAAACAAGAGATTTTTAGACAAAACTTCCTTTCCGTTTTGCCAAATATTTACTCTACTCGCATAATTACCGACAGGCGGTACAACAAACGTTGGGTTGATTTCAATAAAACCTTCCGAATCATTATAGTGAGTGGTTGATTCTCTGTGAACTAATTTGGAATTAGTCACGTCAATACCTTGATAACCGATTTGTCCGGGAGTAAAATTATACATGAACATGGGACGAGCAGCCAAGGTATCCGACTCCAATTTCTCTATGGTAAACGTGATACTATCCGGCAATGATTTTCCATTAAAAACCTGAGCATACAAACGAACACTGTCATATCGCTGTGAAATCGCATTTTTCAGATACGGCAGATATTCGCCTTTATCTTTAACTAAAAAAGCCAAATTTGTCATAGCCAATGAATCGGTTTGCGGATTTGGAACTGATGTAGGCAAAGAAACAGTTGCAACTTTATTACTCTGCATATCAGTAACGTTTACATAAACCGTAAAATCGCCGGATGGAACTGTTACTTGAGCTTGATATAGATACGGTTCTATCCCCTTCTTTTCTATTTCATCTATCAAATTGATGGTTTTATGAGTTGAAAAACTTTTTGGAGCGCCATCAATAACACCTGAAACAATGAGTTCTATTTGTATTTCTGCGGTTTTGCCTTCAGGTAACTGCTTAGAAACAATACTTTGTAATTGAATTTCAACAAAACAGCTTATCGCTGTTTTCGACTCAAGATTTACCAATCCCATCGTATAGAGTCGTACTTCGGGATAACCTTCTTTTCGAAATGTTGATGAATAACTATTTTGGTTGTATTGCACACCGGAACAGGCATATACAATTAGAGCTAGTATTAAATAGGATAAACGTTTCATACAGGTATAATTTCATAAATGATAACAAACTCTGCTCAAAAATAGTTTATATGATGTGATAAGCCGTGAAGCGCTTTTTACATTTAAGTCTTTAATCAATTCATATTCTTTTTTGGATGTGTTACCGATTCGTTAACTTGTGAACCGAATTTAATCGTGTTTAACATTATATAACCCAATTTCAATGAGTATTCTAGATCGTCGCACAAAAATTGTTTGTACAATCGGTCCTTCAACCAATACACGTGCAAAAATAAAAGAACTTGTTTTATCCGGAATGAACGTAGCGCGTTTGAATTTTTCTCATGGCTCACATCAGGATCATGCAGCCGTTATCGAGGCTATTAGAAGTGTTTCTGCAGAATTAAGTTACAATATTCCGATTCTGATGGACTTACAAGGTCCGAAAATTCGTGTAGGAAAAATGACTGATGACGGGCAAACCCTCGTTGAAGGCAGCTACGTAACCATTACTCCTGAGGATGTACTTGGTACTCCGGAGATAATACCCATTGATTTTCCCAACTTGGTTGAAGATGCCGAAGAAGGCGACGTTATCTTAATGGATGATGGTTTATTAGAACTACGTATCGTTAAAAAAATGGACAGAAGCTTACAAGCGGTTGTAGTTGTTGGCGGTTTATTGAAACCAAGAAAAGGGGTAAACCTTCCAAATGTTAAAATCACCATTTCATCACTTACAGAAAAAGATATCGAAGATTTAGACTTCGGATTAAGCCAAGGTGTTGATTTTGTTGCCCTTTCGTTTGTACGTCACCCACGCGATGTACAGGAATTGGCTTCCAGAATTCGTGCTAAAGGAAGTAATGCAGCAATTATATCAAAAATCGAAAAACCGGAAGCACTCGACTACATAGACGATATTATTGAAGAAAGTGACGGCATTATGGTTGCTCGAGGCGACCTTGGTATCGAAATTCCGAACGAACGTGTTCCGCTTGTTCAAAAAATGATTATTGATAAATGTAAAGCCGCAGGAAAACCGGTTATTACCGCTACTCAAATGTTGGATTCTATGATTAACAATCCAAGACCTACTCGCGCAGAGAGCTCCGACGTTGCTAACGCAGTACTAGACGGAACCGATGCCGTAATGCTTTCAGGTGAATCAGCATCAGGTAAATATCCTTTTGAAGCGGTAAAAACAATGGCAAAAATCTGCAAAAATGTAGAACAAGGCACAGATCGCATTTATCATACTTTAGAATTTATTAAGCCGGACTGGCAAGACAAACAAGTTGTTGAATCTATTAGTTATGCATGTATGCGAATGGCCAGTTTTGTTGATGCAAAATTAATTGCTGTTCTAACCCACTCAGGAACAACTGCAAAACGTATTGCCAAATACCGCCCGAAAGTCCCAATTTTAGCCTATGCAGAAAATTTAGAAGTACGCAGACAATTGAATTTAGTATGGGGCGTTAAGTCGGTAAAAATTGACGAACTTTTTGACACAGATACCAGCGTTCAAGTTATGGAGCAATATTTAAAAGACAGCGGTTTGGTTAGTAAAGGCGACCGTGTTATTATTGCTACCGGTATGCCGATGTCAGAAAAAGGGCGTACCAATATGCTAAAGGTTGCCACAATCAATTAATTCATGCAGGTTATAAAAAGCCGTTTCGTTATCATTTTATTGAGTTTGACTGCACTTTCATGCAGTACAATTAAAGACGAATGGGGCAACTTTACGGCTTATTATAACACCTTTTATAACGCCAAGACCTACTATCAAAAAGGTTACGATGCCATTGTTAAAGCTCAGGAACAAATCAATTCTGAGAAGCTAATCAGAGTAACAGAAACTCCATCTAAAGCAGGTTTCATCGAGTTTGACAAATCGATTGATAAAAGTGCTAAAATTCTTCGTGAATATGATAAAACAAAGTGGGTTGATGACGCTCTTCTGCTGATTGGAAAATCCTATTACTTTCAGGTAAACTATTTTTCAGCAGAAGAAAAGTTCGTAGAGTTATATGAAAACACTACTGACAAACGTCTGATTCAACTTGCCGTTTATTGGAATGCCAGAGCCAAATTTGAGCTTCGTCAGTACGAAGAAACATTAGAGTTTATTGACAATGAACTCTCTGCCCTTAATCGTGTTTGGGATAAAAAAATATTAGCTGAAATTCGATTGGTAGAAGCTGAAACCTATGTGAAACTCGAAAACTTCGACAAAGCCACCGAATTGCTTCATCAGTCCATTAAAGACTTAGATAATAAACAATACGAAGCAAGAGCATGGTTCCTGCTTGGCCAATTAGAAGAAAAGCTCGGAAATACAAGAGAATCGTTAAACGCTTATTCTAATGTTGCCCGCAATACAAATGATTATAACTTAGTACTCATATCAAAAAGAAAACAGGCTGAGATAGCACGAAATACTGGAAAATTAAAAGAATCGCTTGCCTTGTATAACGGGATGTTAAGCGACGATAAAAACTACGACATCTATTACGATTTGCTCTATGAAGTCGGGAAAATTGCTGAATTACAAGGCAATTATTCAAAAGCAGAAAGTATCTATAAAGAAGTACTCTATAATAAAATTAAACAACCTACTAAAGAAACTGCCGCGAAAACGCATTATGGGTTAGCTCAAATACAACTCAATGCTTATAAAAATCTTACTAAAGCAGCGGCTTATTTTGATACATCAAGTGTACGCTCTAATGGGTCGGAAGCTTTACCTGAAGATTTTGACGCCCCAATACTAGCCAAAGCCTATGGCGAATATGCACGCTTAGAAAAAAAACGTGTGCGTTATGACAGTTTGTTACACCTATCAACATTAACTACCGCAGAACTGGACTCTGTTATAGAAAAACTAAAAGAGCAAAAAAAAGCAGAGTATGAGGCTATTTTAAAGAAGCAAGATGAAATAAGCTCTTCAATGATTAATGCAAGTGCCGGAAACGCATCGAACCAACAAAATCTAGATGAGAGCAATTCTGCTCAGAACGGATTTTTAAACTATAAAAATCAAGTGTTGGTACAACAAGCAAGAGACCAGTTTATGGCTATATGGGGAAATAGACCATTAGCCGATAACTGGAGAAGACAGGATGCCATCAAGAACATCAATTTAGGAACTCAATCAAGCAAAAACCAACAAAAAACTGGTAATGCAAGTGGTGCTAAAGAAACTCTGCTTGCTTTGAAAATTGATTTAAATGAAATTCCCAAAGACTCGGCAAAAAAAGCTGATATGAAAGAGCAGTTATCGAAAACGCTGTATGAAATGGGTAATGTGTTTTATTTAAATCTGAGTGAAGCCGATTCCGCGAAACGTTATTATGAACGTATTCTAAATGAATTCCCTAGCAGTTCTGTATATATTCAAACTCAGTATACCTATTCTGAATTACTAGCTGAGTTTGGCAACTCTAATGAAGCATTTGAAATCGCAAAAGACATTCATACAAAACACCCAAAAAGCATTTTTGCCAGCACGCTTCGCAATAAATATGATGCATTAGTTGATACCAGTTCTTCCGAAATCAAAGAATCGAATGATGTAATTCTTGCAAAACAATTAAACGAAGCTGAACAATTAAACGGTACTGAAAAAGCTGAAAGGCTAAAAGCCATAGCAAAAGAGGCGTCTTCTCCACAAATTGTATCCAAATTATTATCGGAGGCGGCACTCACATATATAGAACTAGCCAGAACTACTACAGACTTTGACCAAAAAAATGCTATTTACATACAATTGAAAAATGATTGGGAGTCAATGTATACTACGTTTAACCTACAAAAAGATAGTTTACGTGTTCAATTAAACGATTCTTTAAAGGGTGTAGACTCAATTCGTTACTTTACTATCAAACAAATCGTCGACTCGACACTAGTAAAACCTGCGTTTAATGAAGAGTTTCCTTTTGTTGGTTCATTATGGGATAGTACTCGAGTGGTTTTTCAACTGCTTAAAACAAAATATTCGAACTCTAAAGAAACAAAAAGGTTTGATAAACTCATTCAAGAGATTCAGTTACCGGCTGCTTTAAAAGAGAAAAAAGTTGCCCCGGAAATGAAAAGTGATTCACTCCAATCTGGAATTAAACCCTAGTATCCAACTTGCTGTTTGATATCAATCAGTATTTTCTCTTTTCTTATTGCACTATGGGAGTAATTTAGTATTGCCTCACCTTTATTTATAAACAACACTTGCGGCGACTCGTGGCGAACCTGCAATTTATCAGCAATTGCCATTGATACAGCGCGATTGGAAATCACATCTATCATAAAGATTTTAAGGGAGTCAGGCAGTGACTCATTCATCACTGCCTGTAATTCCAAATAGGCACGATAACTTACCGGGCACATCGTTGAATGTTTATAAATCAAACAAATATGCGTGTTTGATGCTTCTAGCGCATTCTGTAAATCATCGGCTGTAGTAATCTGATGAAGCATCTGTTACCTAGACTTCGACTTCTCTTCCGAGTTGAGCCAATACTTCTTCTACTTGCTCATAGCCAATTCCTTTTCGGACAATAACAGGATTATCACTAGTTAAATCTATGACAGTTGATTCTTGAACAGATAAATCTTGTTGATCATCAATAATTACATCAACAAATTTTTCCATACTTTGAATGAGCTCTTCTCTATCGAGATATAATTTTTCTTTCCCGTTCCAATCAGGCAGTTTTGCTGTTGTAGCTATAATAGGACCGCCTAATTCGGCTATTAACTTCTGGCAAATCGGATAATCCGGCACGCGAAAACCAACCGTTTTACGCTTTGGGTGTACAATTAACTTCGGCAACTCTTTAGTAGCCGGAAGAATAAATGTATATGGACCGGGAATTAATTTTTTTACGATTTTGAAATTATCATCTCGTAAATGAGCAAACTTTGAAATCCCAGTCAACGAATCACATAGAAGGGTCAACAAATGGCTATCGTCTAATTTCCGGATAGCTCTAATCTGATCGATTCCTTTTTTGTTAGAATAAACACAACCGATTGCATATTGTGTATCTGTCGGGAATACAGCTACTTTTCCGGATTTAAGTGCGTCAGCAACTTCAAAAATTCGCTTTTGATGAGGTGTAATTGGGTGGATTTTTACTTTATCAGCCATAGTAACTCCTTAAAATCAGTGTGTCTAAACCAATTGGCTTAAGCCGTTTAGCTGATATTATAAAAATCCGTCTTAATTAGTATCTACTAATTTTAAGATTTACAATTCTATCCTAATAAATCGTAACTACCGGTAAAGTGCATAAATAAATAGATAATAACTCCGGTTACGGATACATACATCCAAAGTGGCCAAGTTATTTTTGCAATTTTTCTGTGTAAAACAAAATTCTTTTTAATGGCTCTTGTAAGAGTCAGTAAAATCATAGGCACAATTGCTGCCGCTAAAATAATATGTGTAATTAAGATGGTGAAATAAATCGGACGAATTAATCCTTCACCCATAAACTTCACAGAGCCCACTTGATAATGAAAAACGAGGTAGTTAATCAAGAACAACCCTGAAACTGAAAATGCAGCCCACATTACTTTTTGGTGTTGTTCCTTTTTCCCGGATTTAATCAGAATAAATCCGATAGTTAATAGAATAGTTGCGATAAAGTTTAAAATTGAATTAATAAGGGGTAAGTGAATCAATTCCATCGGGTAAAAATTTATTTCAATTAAATGAATATGAAGATTTATACATTACATTTCGACGGGACAAATATAGTCAGAATGATTCGCAATTTAGATTCTTTTTAAATAGAAAAAATGCTATTAAATGAGTAAAAATGTGCCTTATATTTGTCCCCTGAACGGTTTGGGCGGGTCAAATCGCCGTAAATTCCTGTTTTTATTTAAAGTAATCTAGCAAAATTGTATGTCACAACTATTCCCTAAATGGGCGAATAAGATACCCTTGCAATTGCAAATCGCACTTGCTGTAAAACTCATTGCTATAGTTTTTGGTGTTACGTATTTCTTTTCACCAAAATTTACTGATGTAGGATATGCACCTGAACAAGTAGTTCCATATAGCCACAGACTTCATGTTGGCCAACTTGGAATCGATTGCCAGTACTGCCACACTACAGTAAAGGTTTCAGCTAAAGCGGCTATCCCTCCTACTGCAACTTGTATGAACTGCCACAGCCAGATTAAACCTGATTCACCAAAACTTGAAAAAGTTCGTGAAAGCTGGGCAAACGATGTTCCTGTAGAATGGACTCGTGTTCATATGTTACCCGACTATGCAATGTTCAACCACAGCGCGCATATTAATGTGGGCGTAGGTTGTGAAAGTTGCCATGGCAGAGTTGACAGAATGGAAGTTGTGACACAAAAACAACCTTTAAGTATGAGCTGGTGTATTGATTGCCACAGAAACCCTGCTCCAAATCTCCGTCCTGTATCAGAGGTTACCACCATGGGGTGGACCGCACCTGAGAATCCGCAGGCTTTCGGTGAAAAGATTATCAAAGCAAAAAATATTCACGCCCCAACCTATTGCAACGGTTGTCACTATTAAGAATTGATTGATACAAAGACTATGAGTAAAACAATAGAAGGCAAAACATACTGGAGAAGTCTGAACGAACTTTCACAGACTAAAGAATACCAGCAATTCCTTCATCGTGAATTTCCAGAAAATGCCTCTGAATTAAACGACGGACAGTCACGACGTCATTTCTTAAAAATTATGGGGGCGTCTATCGCTCTTGCAGGTTTTGCAGCTTGTAGAAAACCTGTTCAAAAAATTCTTCCTTACACTAAACGTCCAGTAGAAGTAATTCCGGGTAACCCGATTTATTACGCTTCTGCAATTCCTTTCCAAGGTAGCTTAACAGGCGTTTTAGTTCAGTCGAACGAAGGTCGTCCTACTAAAATTGAAGGAAATCCAGACCATCCGGCAAGTAAAGGCAGCACTTCAACTCACCATCAGGCAGCCATTTTAAATTTATACGACCCAGATCGTTCAAGAAAAATTACTCACAATGGTGAAGCAAAGACCGTTTCTGATTTAGCAGCTTTTATAAAAGCAAATGCAACGGCAGACAAAAAAGTAGTTTTCGTTAGTGAAGCATCAAGTTCATTAACATTAGCAGCTGTGAAAGCTAAATTGGGTAAGAAATTCAAAAACTTTACTTGGTTTACTTACGAACCATTTAATAGCTCGTCAGTTGAATCAGGTAACGAAATTGCATTTGGAACACGTTTAAGAACCATCAACTACTTAGATAAAGCAGAAGTAATTGTCAGTATTGATGATGATTTCTTAGGTTCAGCTGTAAACAGTGTAATTAATACTAAACGTTTTACTTCCGGTAGAAAATTATCAGACAGCAAAGGTTCATTAAATCGTTTATTAGCGGTTGAAAGTGCCCTAAGTTTAACCGGCTCAAACGCAGATGCTCGTTTCCAAGTAAAATCATCTGACTTAAATGCATTTGTATTCGCACTTGCCGCACAATTAGGTGTTGATTCTTTTAAAGGTTATTCAAACGATTTCAGCCAACACGAAGGTGTTGCTGCTTTAGCAAAAGAATTAAGTTCAGCTAAAGGAAAATCAGTTATCACTGGCGGTGTAACTCTTTCAAAAGAAGCTAATGCAGCTATAGCTTTAATAAACGAAGCCTTAGGTAATGTAAACAAGACTGTTTCTTACGTTAAAGCTGAGTCTTCCGGAGAATCTACAGAAGCATTCAAAATGCTAGTTGATGATTTAAAGAAAAACGCAGCTGACTTATTAGTATTTGTTGGAACCAACCCTATTTACACTACCAATTCTGATGTAGATGTTGAAGGTGCCATTAAAGCAGCAAAAAACACTTTACATTTAAGTGATTATGTTGATGAAACCAGCAAGTTATGCGCTTGGAACATAAATAAAGCTCATTTCTTAGAAACTTGGAGTGATGGTCGTGGATTTGAAGGTGAAGAATCTATTATTCAACCTTTAATACAACCTTTATTCAGCGGATTAAGTGATATTGAATTTGCCAATCTTTTTGTTGATGGAAATTTCACTACCGGATATGAATTAGTTAAAGAAACCTGGAAATCTGCTCTTTCAACTAAAGAATGGGAAAAAGCATTGCACGATGGTATTTCACCAAAGGCATCTGCTTACAAAGCTGAAAAAGTTTCTGTTTCATCAAAAATTTCAACCGTATTAGCAAGCGCATTATCTGCTGCTAAAAAGTCTTCCGGTGATTCAGTTGAATTAGTAATTAAACCGGACGCAAAACTATTTGACGGTCGTTTTGCAAATAACGGTTGGTTACAAGAATTACCAGACCCAATTTCAAAAATTACTTGGGATAACGTTGCGTTAATGAACACAGCTACTGCAAAAAAATTAGGTTTGCCAATAGTTGATTCAAACGCCAATACTTATGAAAGCTATCAGAATATGGCACCTATGGTTACCATTTCTGCAAATGGTAAATCTATTGAAATGCCGGCTTGGATTTTGCCAGGTGTTGCTGACAACAGCGTAACTGTAACTACCGGTTATGGTCGAAAAGGTGTAGGTAGAGTTGCATCAAGCTATGAATTCAGTGACTTTGAAATCGTTGGCTTCGATGTTAAAGGTATTCGCATAACAGGTTCTGAATTTGTAGTAAACAACGTTTCAGTAAGTGCAACAGGCAAAGAGTATAAAATTGCTTGTGTTCAAGACCACCACTCTATGGAAGGTCGTGCAATTGTACGTTTTGCTAATCTTGATGAATACAAAGAACAGCCTATGTTCGCGCCGGATATGGTTAAAACTCCAGGTGTGAAATCCGGCAAAATGTTCGCTGATCCATTATTCACAGAACAAAGTTTCCCTGAATATGAACCACAATGGGGTATGGCAATAGACTTGACTGCTTGTACAGGTTGTGGAGTTTGTACAATAGCATGTCAGGCTGAAAACAATATCCCTGTAATTGGTAAACGAGAAGTTAGCCGCGGACGTGAATTACACTGGATTCGTGTTGACCGTTATTTTGTAGGTGATGAGTCTAACCCGAGTGTTGTTTACCAGCCAATCCCTTGTATGCATTGCGAATTGGCTCCTTGTGAGCAAGTTTGTCCAGTGGCAGCGACCACACACAGTGATGACGGATTAAACCAAATGACTTACAACCGTTGTATTGGTACCCGTTATTGTGCTAACAACTGTCCATATAAAGTTCGTCGTTTCAACTTCTTTAACTACGCAAAAGAATATTTAACTACCGGTGATGATCCTGAAATCGTACAAATGGCAATGAATCCAGATGTTACGATTCGTTTCCGTGGGGTTATGGAAAAATGTACTTACTGTGTACAGCGTATTAATCGTGCAAAAATTGAAACCAAAAATGCAACGGGTGGCTCTGTTAAACCGACCGACGGAACAGTTGTTACTGCATGTCAACAAGCTTGTCCGGCTGATGCAATCTATTTTGGTGACATCAACGATGCAAACAGTAAAGTTGCTAAAATGAAGGCTAATGAGCGTAATTATCGTTTATTGGATGAGTTAAACACTCGCCCCAGAACTTCTTACTTAGCGAAAATCACTAACAAACCAGCTGACTTAGTAACAGCTTAAGATTTTAACCACTTAGATTCGGAAAATGAGTACATACGAATACGTACCGGAACAACCCCTAATTAAAGGGAAGCATAATTTTAGCAGTATTACTGCATTAGTTGGCGACTTAGTGGAAAAACCAGCTCCTGCTGGATGGTACATTGCCTTTGGAATCGCCGTTACCTTATTAGCCGTTTTATTAGGCTCAATCGGATACTTGGTTTGGGAAGGAACCGGTATTTGGGGTCTAAACAATCCAGTTGGCTGGGGTTGGGCGATTGTAAACTTTGTATGGTGGGTTGGTATTGGCCATGCCGGTACTCTTATCTCCGCTATTCTTTTCTTATTCCGTCAGGATTGGAGAACTGCAATTAACCGATTTGCTGAAGCAATGACTATTTTCGCGGTTATTTGTGCTTTAGTTTTCCCAGGTATTCACGTAGGACGTATTTGGGTTGCCTATTGGATGTTCCCATTACCGAATCAAATGGGAATGTGGCCAAATTTCAACTCTCCTTTACTTTGGGACGTATTTGCGGTTGGAACTTACTTCACTGTTTCATTATTGTTTTGGTTTGTAGGCTTAGTTCCTGACTTTGCAACATTACGTGACCGTGTTAAAAGTAAAGTGGGTCGTATCGTTTACGGAATCTTCGCTTTAGGCTGGAGAGGCGGTAACCGTCAGTGGCAAAACTATGAAAAGGCTTATATGATTTTAGCCGGTTTAGCTACACCACTTGTACTTTCCGTGCACACGATTGTATCCTTTGACTTTGCCGTATCAATCGTACCCGGATGGCACACCACTATTTTCCCTCCATATTTCGTTGCTGGTGCTGTATTCTCAGGATTTGCGATGGTATTAACACTTATGATTATTGCCAGAAAAATTTATGGCTTATCTGATATTATGAGTGATGACCATATTGAAAAAATGAACATCGTTTTAATGACGACAGGTTCAATGGTTGGGTTTGCTTATATCATGGAATTCTTTATCGCATGGTATGGCGCTGTTGAATACGAACGTTTCGCATTTATTAACAGAGCTTTTGGCCCATATGCTTGGGCTTATTGGACAATGATGGCTTGTAACGTATTTTCGCCTCAGTTCTTCTGGTCTAAGAAATTAAGAAGAAGCGTTGGTTTCACATTCTTCATTTCAATCGTTGTAAACATTGGTATGTGGTTCGAGCGTTTTGTAATTACAGTAACATCTCTTGCAAACGATTATTTACCGTCTGCTTGGGATTATTACACACCTACACTTTTCGATGCTTCAACTTACATCGGAACATTTGGATTATTCTTCACCTTCTTCCTTTTATTCTTGCGCTTCTTCCCTATGGTAGCTATCGCAGAGGTGAAAATGATTATGCCGCAAGCAGATCCGCATTATTATGACAAGCACGATCATGCTGAAGTAAACGAAAAACAGACTGTTTAAACATCGAATATCAGAAACAATGGCAAATAAGTTATTTGGAATTTTAGCGGAATATGAGCACCCTGGGGCTCTTTTAAAAGCAGCTGAAAAAGTTCGTGATGCAGGTTATCAGAAATTTGATACCTACAGTCCGTTCCCGGTTCACGGAATGGATGATGCAATGGGGTTAAAAAATTCAAAATTAGGGTGGATTGTTTTAGTTCATGGTTTATTAGGATTGACTGGTGCACTCACCATGATTACATTCATGGCACACTTCGATTATCCTGTAAATATATCAGGTAAGCCATTTTTAAACTGGCCGGCATTTGTACCTGTAACATTTGAATTAACAGTTTTGCTTTCTTCATTTGGAGCCGTATTTGGAATGTTCTTTTTAAATGGACTTCCAAAACATCACCATCCATTATTCAATAGTTCAAACTTCTTAAGAACAACAGATGATAAATTTTTCATTTGTATTGAATCTGAAGACACTTTATTTACCGAAGACAAGGCAACGCAATTGCTTAAAGACGCCGGTGCTGTTACAATTGAAAAGATTTACGATAACGATTGATTGATATTTTAGAATGAAACAATCTTATACATCCCAATTATTTAAAATCCTTTTAGCCGGTATCATATTATCAGCTTGTAGAGGAACTCCAACTACTAAAGCTCCGATTCATCTCAACCAAAACATGGACTTTAGTTACGCCTACAAAGCGCAAGAACAAAATCCATACTTTGCAGATGCAAGAGGTATGCGTCCTAAAATTGAAGGCACGATCGCACGTGGACATTTAATCGACAATCCTACGTTACAGTTGGGTAAAGATGAAGCTGGCAAACTTGTTAAAACTATTCCTTTGAATGTTGATAAAGCTTTCATCGAAAAAGGAAAAGACAAATACAACATCTTTTGTGCACCATGCCACGGTGGTCTTGGTGACGGCAAAGGTATGATCGTATCATTTGGCTTGGTTCCTCCTCCATCCTATCATGATGACAGGCTCAGAAATGTTGAAGACGGGCACTTCTTTGATGTAATTACAAACGGAATCAGAAGCATGTATGGTTACGAAGCTCAAATTCCTGATATAAAAGACAGATGGGCAATTATTGCATACATCAGAGCTTTACAACAAAGTCAAAATTCTACTGAAAAAGATTTAGCTGGATATACTTTATCCCAAGAAGAATTAGATCGCTATAAATCTGCAGAACAAGCGGCACAGGCTGAAAAAGAACGTGCAGCTGCAAAACTGGCTGCTATGTCTAGTGATGAATTAGTTAAAATGGGTAAAGAGTTATTTACTACCAAAACATGTAATGCTTGTCACTCTTTAGATGGTTCTAATTTAGTTGGACCAACTTTTAAAGGTGTTTACAACCATTCTGTAGAATTTACTGATGGATCAAAGACAAAAGTTGACGATGCCTATTTAACAGAATCTATTTTAAATCCAAGTGCAAAAATCGTAAAAGGTTATGCACCGGCAATGCCAAACTTTAGAGATTTACTCACTGATGTTGAAGTAAAAGCATTAGTTGAATACATCAAAACTGTAAAATAAAACGCGGATATATTTAAATCGAGCAATGAAACACACAGAAACTCACGATTCTTACGAATTCCCTTCCGGAAGCAAGGTTGTTCAAGGTTTATTTACCATATCTGCAGCTGCTATTTTAATCAGTATTGCTGGATATTTTGTTATTGAGGATAAAGCTCAGTTTTACTTCTCTTGGTTAACTGCATTTTCATACGTTGCTAGTATTAGCTTAGGCGCCTTGGCTTTTGTTGTAATTCAGCATATAACTCGCGCAAAATGGAGTGTAGTTGTTCGCCGAATCCCAGAAGTAATTGGCTCTAACATTTGGGTATTAGCGATTCTATTTATTCCAGTTATTCTCGGAATGCACAGTTTATATCACTGGACTCACCATGAAGCTGTTGAGGCTGATAAATTATTACAAGACAAAGCTCCTTATTTGAACGTTCCGTTTTTCGTTATACGTAACGTTGTTTACTTCTTAATCTGGGGTTTTATTGGTTATTTCTTGTACAGTAAATCTAAAAAGCAAGATGAAACTGCTGATCATGGTATTCAAACACAATTGCGCAGATTTTCCGGTCCGGCAATTCCGATTTTAGGCTTTAGCTTGGCGTTTGCTTCATTTGACTGGTTAATGTCGCTTGACCCACACTGGTTTTCAACCATGTTCGGAGTTTATTTCTTCTCTATTAGTTTCCAAGCCATTTTCCCTGTAATGATTCTAATTACACTTTATTTACGTGGAAAAGGCTTATTAACTCACACCATCAATATGCCGCATATTGAGAGTTTAGGTAAACTTTTCTTCGGATTTACTGTGTTTTATGCATACATCGCATTCTCACAATTTATGTTGATTTACTACGCAAACATCCCGGAAGAAGTGCTTTGGTTCCAACATCGTGTTGAAGGTGGATACAAATTTATTGCTTATGCATTATTGTTAGGTCGTTTTGTACTTCCATTTGTTCTCTTATTGAAAAAGAGTAACAAATCTAACTTTGGAATTTTAAAATTCACTTCTGTTTGGATTCTTTTTATACATGCTGTTGAGTTATACTGGATTATCATGCCGACACACAGTGCACATGGTGTTCATCTAAGTGTACTTGACTTCACAGCACTAATAGGAACTATCACGCTTATGTTAGCCCTCTTCTTTCAGAAATTTTCTAAAGGAAGTATGGTTCCAAAAAACGACCCCTTTTTATCTGAATCTATCCATCAACACTAATTTTTAACTGTTGCATACATGTATAACTCAAACGAACATCATACAGAAGAAGAATTGGTTGCACGCTCTATTGAAATAGGGGCAATGGAAGACCAATTAGATGTCAAATCTTTAGCAAAATGGACTGTTATTACAATCATATTTGTGTTAGGTCTTATTTTCACCGGATTTGAATTGTATAAAGGATATTCATATAAAGTAGCTGAGGAGCTTGGAATCAATGCTCAATACAGCGACTTGATTAACGCTAAAACCTCTGTTAAAGAGCGTCTTAGCACATATGGTGTTGTAGACGAAACCAAAAAAATCTATCATATACCAATTGATAAAGCTATTGACCTTACTGTACAAGCGTATCAGTCTAAATAACAAGTTTAGCATTAGGCTAAGCTTTTACTTTTTATTTGTTCTTTGTTTTATTGACGGTAGTAAAGAGTTAAGCAGAGCTCAAACTACAAATCAGTTTGCTGATGAAAAACTGGAAGCCATAGGTATAGATGAGAGACTAGGGCAAACCGTAGATTTATCAGTAAAATTTGCATTGAGCAACGGAGACAGTGTTTTACTTTCCGATTTATTGGAAGAGGGTAAACCCATAGTTTTAAATCCTGTCTATTACGAATGTCCAATGCTCTGTGGTTTAGTTCTTAATGGTTTACTAAAAAGTGCATCTAATGTTGATTGGACTCCCGGCAAAGAGTACAACATCATCACCTTCAGTATTAATCCTGAAGAAAAGCATGAATTAGCTAGCCAAAACAGAACCTCATACATTGACTCTTTAGGAAGAACTGATGCTTTGAACGGTTGGTATTTTCTAACAGGAACTCAGGAAAATATTACGAAGCTGACAAATAGTATTGGATTCAGATTCTTCTACGACGAACTTAATAAACAGTATTCTCACCCTGCGTCTTTAGTTATTCTAAGTCCGGAGGGAGTTATCACTCGCTATTTATATGGAATAGAATACGAACCTATTCAATTTAAAAAAGCACTTAGTGAAGCTGTTAACGGGGAAATCGGCTCTACCGTAGATAAAATCATCTTGTACTGTTTCAGTTACGATCCGGATTTAAACTCCTATGTCCCAGAAGCTCTTCAAATTATGAAGCTCGGGGGTGTGGTAATTATGCTTGGTCTAGGACTGTTTCTTGGCATTTTGTGGTTCAAAGAAAAATTTAAAACAACATAAAACATCTATAAAATCGTAATCTATGGATAAATTAGGCAGTTTATTTTTGCCACCGGCAAAATCTACAAACGCTGCAGATGTTGATGCTCTATTCGGGTTTATCAGCATTACCAGCGTGATCATCTTTGTCGGCATTTTAATTGCTACAATAGCATTTATCATTATTTACAAGAGAAAATCAGATAATGATGTAACCTCATTAAATGACCATAACACAACATTGGAAATTGTATGGTCTATAATACCTGTATTCTTAATTGTATATGTGTTCTATTGGGGTTTTACTGATTACTTAAAACTAAATATACCTCCTGCAAATGCATATGAGGTACAGGTAATTGGTCAGAAATGGAATTGGGCATTTAAGTATAACAACGGATATACTTCACCAAATGAATTACACGTTCCTAAAGGTCGCCCGGTAAAATTGGTTATGCAATCACGCGATGTTTTACACTCTTTTTATATTCCTGATTTCCGAATTAAACACGACGTTATTCCAAACAGATATACAACTGTTTGGTTTGAGGCTATTGAATCAGGTGAATCAGTAATCTTCTGTACAGAATATTGCGGAACTTCACACTCTGACATGCTTGCAAAAGTTATCGTTCATGAAGAAGAAGATTTCCAAAAATGGTTAAAAGAAAGTGGTGGTCGTCCCGCTGATATGCCTTTAGCTGATTACGGTAAAATGTTATACACTAAAAGCGGTTGCCAAACTTGCCATTCAACAGACGGCAGTAAATTAGTTGGTCCTTCTTACAAAGGCTTATTTGGAAGTAAGAAAACCTTTACTGATGGTTCATCCTTAGTTGCAGATGAAACATACATCAAAAGTTCAATTTTGAACCCAAGTGAACATGTTGTTGCCGGTTTTGCTCCGGTAATGCCTACTTATCAAGGTATTTTAAGTAACGACGACATTGACGCTATCATCGAATTTATTAAAGAACAGAAATAAACAACTATGAGTACATCATCAGGTATTAATGCCGACCTCGGATTAAAACTTAAAAGATTTGTAACTCCTGATCATCCGGAAGTGAATTACGCTCAGGCTGAAAAAGGAATTAAAGCATGGTTGACCACTGTTGATCACAAGAAAATCGGACTCATGTACTTAGGTGCAATTGCGTTCTTCTTCTTTATCGGTGGTTTACTTGCGCTCTTATTAAGAGCAGAATTATGGACACCTGCTAAAACTTTCTTGGATGCCGATGCATACAACCAAGTGTTTACTTTGCATGGTGCTATCATGATTTTCTTGGTACTTGTACCGTCTGTACCAGCTGCCTTAGGTAACTTCTTCTTACCTATTATGGTTGGTGCCAAAGACGTTGCATTCCCGCGATTAAACTTGTTAAGTTTCTATATTTACTTAGCTGGTGCTACATTCTCTTTGTACAGTATTGTTACCGGTGCTGTTGATACTGGTTGGACATTCTATACCCCTTATTCAGCTACAACAGGAACATCTGTTGTCTCAATGACTTTGGGAGTATTTATTTTAGGTTTCAGCTCCATTTTAACTGGTTTGAACTTCATTGTAACTCTACACAAATTAAGAGTTCCTGGTTTAACTTGGGGTAAATTACCCTTGTTCTGTTGGTCATTGTATGCAACATCTGTAATTCAGATTCTTGCTACTCCTGTATTAGCTATTACTTTGATGCTCTTAGTAATGGAAAGAACATTAAAAATTGGAATCTTCGACCCAGCTTTAGGCGGAGACCCAGTATTGTATCAGCACTTTTTCTGGTTCTATTCTCACCCTGCTGTGTATATCATGATTCTTCCCGGTTTTGGAATCATATCTGAAATCATTGCCATTTTCTCAAAAAGAAGAATTTTCGGATACTGGTTTATTGCTCTTTCTTCAATGGCGATTGCATTAATCGGTTTCTTGGTATGGGGTCACCACATGTTCGTATCAGGTCAATCAACATTATCTTCTATTGTTTTCTCCTTGATTACCTTCTTTGTTGGTATCCCGACTGGTATCAAAATCTTTAACTGGGTTGCTACCATGTATAAAGGTTCTATCAGCATGAGAACACCAATGTGGTATGCCATGATTTTCCTTTTCTTATTTACAATCGGTGGTTTTACAGGCGTAACACTTGGTACATTAAGTGTTGATGTTCACTTACACGATACGTATTACGTAGTTGCTCACTTCCATTATGTAATGATGGGTGGTATGCTTATCGCTTTCTTAGGTGGTTTACACTTATGGTGGCCAAAAATGACCGGTAGAATGTACAATGAGAGATGGGCAAACATTGCTGCTTTCTTAATTTTCACCGGCTTTAACATGACATTCTTCACCCAATTCATTTTAGGTGCTAAAGGGATGCCACGTCGCTATTACAATTACATTGATCAATTTCAAAGTTTGCACCAATTCTCAACAGTTGGAACTTGGGTATTAGCACTTGGCTTTACAATTATTTTGATTTACTTATTACAATCTTTAGGTAAAAAAGGTGTAATTGCTTCAAAAAACCCATGGAATGGTCGTTCATTAGAGTGGTTAACCACTACACCTCCTGTATTGGAAAATTTCACTTATACGCCAGTTGTAATTCATGGTCCTTATGACTTCCATAAACCTATTGCTGAGTTTGAATATGGAATCGAAAGCCATGGACACGGACATCATGATGCATCAGTTCATCATTCCAACGAAGAATCAGTTAACGCTTAATTCAAATAAACATGTCGCATAATTCATCTGCCGTACAAAGCCATGTTGCTCACCACTTTGTTGATTCAGAGCAACAATTTGATGCTGCAAAATTTGGAATGTGGATTTTCCTCGTAACTGAGATTCTTTTCTTTGGAGGACTATTCGCTGCATACATTATTTATCGTGCTTGGTACCCTGACCTCTATACTATGGCATCTACTCAGTTAGATACCACAATGGGTGCTATTAACACTGGAGTTTTAATTTTCAGTTCATTGACAATGGCTCTAAGTATTTGGGCTGCACAACACAATGACAAAAAGAAAACAGGCATCTTTTTACTTGTTACTATAGCTTGTGCTTTTGCCTTCATGGTAATCAAGTACTTTGAATACACTCATAAATTCCATTTAGGAATTTTCCCTGGTGAAGCTTACACCTTTACAGGTATAGACCACCCAAAAGCTCACATCTTTTTCAGCATATATTACATGATGACCGGTTTACACGGTATTCACGTAATTATTGGGATCGGTTTGATTTTCTGGTTGTGGATGAAGAATAATAAAGGTTCATTCAACAGTGCGTATTACACTCCAATTGAAATCGTTGGTTTGTACTGGCACTTAGTTGATATCATCTGGATTTTCTTATTCCCATTATTATACTTAATCGATTAAGAGGAAATTGTTATGAGTAGCGGACATCACGCATTATCATTTAAAGTATTAATCAGCACTGCAATTGCTTTGGCTGTGTTAACAGTTATTACTGTTGCAGTACGTTCCATTCACATTCCATCTCCTTTTAACATTATCGTAGCAATTTCAATTGCGGTTGTTAAGGCTTATTTGGTTGTGATGTATTTCATGAACTTAAGAAATGACAGCAGGTTTAACTTATTGTCATTTGTTTTCTCCGTGTTATTCCTTCTCATCTTAGTTGGATTAACCATGTTAGATACTATGTTTAGAGTTCCGATAGTTCCCGGTTTCTAATCCTAGATTCAAATTACATAAATAAAAAAGGCTCCGATTGGAGCCTTTTTTATTTATGTAATGTTTTATTGCTGAGTTAGTTTGAGTTCTTCTTTCTCAGTATTAAAATCATCCACATTTCTGCAAGAACTAAGAGCGTAATATTTACTAAATGCAATACCTGAAAAGGCTTTGGCATTCCCCAATACGCTAATACGATACCATAGCTTATCTGCACTATAGTTAATCCCCATATCACATAAAAGTTTTTTATTACATGTGAAGATGTAATCTTTCTTACAGCTAAGGTCATTAACACTAACACTACAATAATAAGCCAAGAACCCGACCTGTGAATTTCATGAAGAAACTCTACATGGGGTTGATTTAGCCATTCTCCACGTGTTAAACTAGGGTAATTATTCGTAATAAAATCGATGCCTTCACGAACTCGGGTACCAAGAACTACTTGAACCATTGTAAATAGAAAGAGAAGCCAATTATAACGTGATAATTTAACTCTTGCCGACTCTTCTAGTTCAATTTGTATTTGCTCCTCAAAGCTTTGATAAATAGCATACAATAACAAACAAACAATTACCAATGCCATTACCATATGTATAGTAATCATTCCTTCGTGTAATTCAGTTTCAACAACTACTTTACCAAGCCATCCTTGAAATACCACACCAATAAAAGCCAAAGCAGATGTTACAAAAACAGATTTCTTTGACTTTCTGAATTGAAATGATGAAATAAATGTAAGCAGTATCAGAAAACCAATAGTAACTCCTACTAAACGGTTTACATACTCAATCCAAGTTAAAGTCGGGTTAAAAAGTGCCGAATCAAACTGTGGCGGTAACTGACTTACATCTGTTGGTGGCACCCACAAGCCAAAGCATTTAGGCCAATCAGGGCAACCTAAACCGGCACCGGCAACGCGAACTAATGAGCCAACCAATATTAAAAACACCGTCGCCACTATAGTAATCAAAGCGAGTTTTTGATAGGTATTTAGTTTCATGATATATCTTTAACAATCAATTTTATTGATGATATTTATTGGTCAAAAATAGTCTTTTTTTGCTAAATTAAGCCGATTTCAACCCACAAATAAAAGATAAATGCGTCAGAATTCGGAAACCCTGTCTCTGTACTCTAGCAGTGACATTTTAAAGGCATATTGGGAATTGACCAAACCAGGTATTACACTGATGGTTTTAATCAGTATGATGATTGGTTATTTCCTAGGCTCAGGTTTAGCAGGTTTTGATTTTTTGATGCTAATAAACGCTTCAATCGGGACATTTTTTACCGCCGCCGGTACATCAGCATACAATCAATATATTGAGCGTGATTTAGATAAAAAGATGAAACGAACCAGCAAGCGCCCACTGCCCTTGCAAAAAATTGGAGCAGCAAATGCCATCTTATTTTCTACCGGATTAATTGCTACCGGACTCACCTATCTAATCTTTTTTGTTAACCCTGTTGCTGCTTTGGTAAGTGCAGTTACAACGATTCTTTACTTGGGATTTTATACTCCTTTAAAACGAGTGTCTTTTCTGAATGTATTTGTTGGCTCGATTCCCGGAGCATTACCACCTGTTGGCGGTTGGGCTGCTGCAACAGGATCGGTTTCAGATTTAGGGATGTGGTTCTTATTTGCTATTGTATTCTTATGGCAAATTCCGCACGTAATTGCAATTGCTTGGCTTTGTAATGATGATTATTGTAATGCGGGCTTTGTAATGCTTCCTCAAAATGATAAAAAAGGTCACATTTCCAGTTTGTCAGCTTTTGCGAGCGCACTTTTATTAATTCCGGTTGGAATCGGAATGTATTTTAACGGTATCAGCAGTGAAATTTTCTTAGTGGGTTCAATTATAGCAGGTTTAGGATTTTCACTTTATGCCATGGCTCACATCAAAGAGAAAACAAACGTATCTGCCAAAAAACTCATGTTTGCTTCGCTGATTTATTTACCAGTTGTTTGGGTAATCATTGTAATTGACGCAATCATCCTATAAAAAAAGCCTGACTCTTTCGAATCAGGCTTAGTAATATTTTCAGCTTTTTAGACTTAGTGCATCGGTCCGCACATTTCTTCCGGTTTTACCCACTCGTCGAATTGTTCGCTGGTTAACAAACCTAATTCAACGGCTGCTTCTCGAAGAGTCTTATTCTCTTTATGCGCTTTCTTAGCAATCTTAGCAGCATTGTCATAACCGATATGTGTATTCAATGCAGTTACAAGCATCAATGAATTCTCTAAATGCTTTTGGATTACCGGCTTGTTTGGCTCAATACCAACCGCACATTTATTGTTGAACGAAACGCATGCATCACCTAATAAACGGGCTGATTGTAATACATTCGCAGCAATTACAGGTTTAAACACGTTCAACTCAAAATGCCCTGTTGAACCACCGATTGAAACCGCTACATCATTACCCATTACCTGCGCACAAACCATTGTTAATGCTTCCGGTTGAGTAGGGTTAACTTTTCCAGGCATAATGGATGAGCCCGGTTCATTATCAGGAATTATAATTTCGCCGATTCCACAACGTGGTCCTGATGATAGCATTCTGATGTCGTTTGCGACTTTCATCAAAGAAACAGCTGAACGTTTTAATGCTGACGATAATTCAACCATAGCATCGTGTGCAGCTAAAGCTTCGAATTTATTAGGTGCCGTTTTAAAAGGATATCCGGTTAATTCTGCAATTTTACCGGCAACTAAAGCATCATAACCAAGCGGAGCATTTAAACCTGTTCCAACAGCAGTTCCACCAATTGCTAATTCACTAACCATTTCGAGCGCATTTTTAATAGCGCGAATACTGTTCGTAATTTGTTGCGCATAGCCACTGAATTCCTGACCTAATGTCAAGGGAGTCGCATCCATAAAGTGCGTACGACCGGTTTTGGTGATACTTTTATACTCTTCTGCTTTTTGAGCTAAGGTATCTCTAAGCAATTCCATTCCCGGAATAGTAATCTCTACCACTTGTTTGTAAGCGGCTACGTGCATAGCAGTAGGAAATGTATCGTTTGACGACTGAGACTTATTTACATCATCATTTGGATGAAGCATTTTCTTTTCATCACTTAACTGACCGCCTCCAATTACATGTCCGCGATAAGCTATAACTTCATTCGCATTCATGTTCGATTGTGTACCCGAACCCGTTTGCCAAATCACTAACGGAAACTGAGTATCTAATTTACCCGCAATAATTTCATCGCAAGCTTTTGCAATCAAATCTTTTTTCTCAGTTGATAAAACACCTAATTGATGATTAGCCATAGCCGCAGCTTTTTTCAAATAGCCGAATGCATAGATAATTTCTTTCGGCATTGAAGCCTCTGGGCCAATTTTAAAATTATTTCGTGAACGCTCAGTTTGTGCTCCCCAGTATTTATCAGCAGGAACCTGAACTTCACCCATTGAGTCTTTTTCAATTCTATAACCACTCATTGTTGTGATCCGTTTAACTGTTAGGTATTGATTTTAAATAAGCTACCAAACTCTCAACCTGTTTTTTTGTCAACGGGCCTCCGAATTCTGTTTGGAAGCCGGGCATCATGCCCTTTTTCTGAATATTTGGAGTGCCTTCAGCTATTACTTGATGTAAGCTTTTAACTGAAGACGAAGCTAACCATTGTGCAGTAAAAACTGTCCCAGGATGATGTTTCCCATCATTTACTCCGGCTGGACCATGGCACATTTGGCAACTTGCTGTATATAATTCTTTTCCGAATTTCCCTACACCTCTATCTACATGGCAAGAGCGACAAGTCCCTTCAAAAATGGATGAATTAGCCCCCATCTTCTCTCTCATTGCTGCCATTACAGCTTTATCAGGATGTTCAACCACATTTGCTTCGAGAACAAGTAACATCTCAGGTTTATCAGGGTCGTTCGATTTAACGACAATTTCTTTGCGAATAATCCCAAATTTATCTTCTGCATCAAACGTAATTTTCAATGTATCTGTCTCATTCTTTTGGTATTTACCCTTGATGGTCTCCACAACAGTACATCCACAACTTGGCTCAACATCAGTAATCTCAAGAACAGATGAACCCGAATTTTTAAATGCAAATGAAATATGAGCAACATCGTGCTGAATTACATTTCCTAAGTCGATATAGGTTTTATTAAACTCTATAGATGGGGAACCAACATTTGATTGATCAGTACCTGCAAGTACTCCACGAATTTGAATCTGCTTTTCTTCTAGATTCTTGTCATTCGTCTTCATCTTAACGGGTAAGATTAACTTCCCAGATTTCACATCTTTTGCATTGAGAAGTAATGTGATGTTTACTTTTTCACCCGGTAAAATTGAATATGGCGGGAACGCTAATTTTAAATATTCCGGGGCATCAGTAGATAAAATTTTAATGGGATAATCAGCGATATTTTGCACTTTTAGTACATGGCGAAATACCTTTTCTTTTTCCCAGTTTCCAATATCAATAATTCCCTCAGAAAATAATAAACCACCTTGGGTTGATAAATCTTTTCCTTGAAGCGGTGCAGGACTAGCTTTTCCTTGAATAGTTAAAACTATCATTGATGGGTTACCATCATTTTCAACAAAGATTTTTTTATTAAAAGCACCGGGTCGGCCTTGACTATTATATTGTACATCAATAAAACCGGAAGCCTTAGGCTTAACAGCATCTTTTGAGTAAGCCGGGGTCGTACAACCGCATGATGCACGAACATTGGTAATTTTCACATCAGAATCACCAAGATTCACAAACTCGAATCGATGTTTTACAATTTCGCCTTCACTAAACTCCCCAAAATCGTGTGTTGTATCTAAAAAATTTAGTTCTCCGCCTGTTTGCTCAACACTTTGTGCATTTTCGGAAATAAAAAAGGATTGAGGCACTCCTACAAGTGCCGTCAATCCTAGAATTACGGGAAAACCAATTAATAAAAAGAGTTTTGGTTGTGTAATTTGCGTATTCAAATCATTTGCGTTGGTTAATATTCCAGTAATTTACGCAACGATTTTTGAATTTTCTCATCATTTGGCAGAATAAAATCTTCCATTGGGGCAGCAAATGCAATCGGCGAATACGTTGCCGCTAACCTTGCTACTGGAGCATCCAAATAGGCAAATGCTTTATCTGCAATTTGAGCTGCAATTTCAGCACCAAATCCACAAAACTCAACATCTTCATACAGCACTAATACTCTGTTAGTCTTTGCTACTGAATTAAGAATAGTTTCAGAATCTAAAGGCACTATTGTGCGCAAATCGATTACTTCAACTGAGAAACCTTCTGATTCTAATTGTTTTGCTGATTGTAATGCACGCTGAACTAAGGCTCCGTAGGTTACGATCGTAACGTCTGAACCCTCTTTTACAACTTTAGCTTTACCAATTTCAACTAAATAGTCAGCATCCGGTTCTGGACGACGTGCAAATCCTTGTCTGTATAAAAATTTATGCTCTAAGAACATAACAGGATCATCGCTACGGATAGCTGTTTTTAAAAGTCCTTTTGCATCAGCAGAGTTGGAAGGCATTACTATTTTATAACCTGGAATGTGAGCAAAGAAAGACTCAATATTTTGGCTATGACATAATCCGCCGTGAATATACCCACCAATAGGAACTCGAATTACCATAGGACAGCCAAATTGATTGTGCGAACGATAACGTAAGTTCGGAATTTGGTTTCTTAACATTTGCATACCGGGCCAGATGTAATCTCCGAATTGGATTTCAACGACAGGCTTTACACCTTTTACGGACATTCCCACTGCAGCACCTAAAATGGAAGCTTCTGCTAATGGTGAGTTAAAGCATCGTTTTGCACCAAATTTTTCTGTTAAACCACGAGTTGCAGTAAATACACCGCCTTTACCACCGCCAACATCTTCACCAAATACAACCACGTTTTCATCACGTTCCATTTCTTCAGCGATGGCGTGATTAATAGCATCAACTAAAACAATCGGTTCACCAGATGGCTCAGAAGCTTCATAAGTTAATCCGAGTTCTTTCTCAGAATAGACAAACTTTAAAGCGTCTTCCGGTTGCGGCTCATCTTGTTCCAAAACCCAAGCAGTATCTTCATCAATTTGTTTTTTAACTTCTTCACGAATTCTCAAAAAATCAGCTTCTGATAAAATTCTGGCAGCTAACAAACGCTGTTCGAAGTTTGAAATCGGATCATGCAGTAAATCACTTTCCAGGTCATCAGGATTACGATATTTTTTATGATCGTCTGATGAAGAGTGTGGCAATAAACGAACCGTGTGCGCATGAACTAAACTAGGCCCATCCCCTTTTCTCGCTCTTTCAACAGCTGCTTCAAATGCGGCAGAAGCGTGGAAAAAGTCCGTTCCGTCAACTTCAAAAATTTCTAAGTTTTCAAATCCGCGAACAGTTTTAGATATTGAACCGTTTGAAGTTTGATCGGCTACAGGAACTGAAATTGCATATTTATTATCCTGAACTACAACAACTACCGGCGCTTTAATACGAGTTGCCCAGTTCAATAATTCGAAAAATGAACCTTGAGATGTACCTCCATCACCCATAGAAATGTAAACTACTTCATCATGATTCATGTACTGAATACCCATCGCAACACCTAAACCCGGTAGGTTTTGTGCTCCAATAGCTGAGGAAACGGTTACTAATCGATGCTCTTTACTATTGAAATGCGACGGCATTTGTTTACCGTGAGAAGTATCAGTAACACGACTCAAATGAGCAGAAAGCAATTGCTTGGATGTCATTCCCATCCCCAAGGCAAAAGCCATATCGCGATAATAGGTTAAACCCCAATCTTTGCCGGAAATCATATGTTTAGCTGCAGCCATTTGTACAGCTTCGTGACCAGAGCCGCCTATATGAAAGAAACCTTTTCCTTGCTTCAATAAGTTCAACATTTTCTCATCTAATCGACGAGAAATAAGCATGGTTCGGTAAACATCAATGAGCTCTTCAGAAGAGAATTTTTTGATGGATTTTGCTCTGATTTTGAATATAGAATCAGTAGGGACGAGAGATTCTGTCCTGTTTAATGTAGATATACTCATGTTAATCCATTGTTTGCGTTAATAAAAAGCGAACAATCGGATATTAGGTTCAAACTCGGCTAGCTTAATTCCTTACCATAAATGCGGTAGGTCTTATCTATTACAGCACCTATTCTTTCAGCTACTCGAATCATACTGACATTGGTTTCTAAAACCCAGCTTAATTCGGCCGATTGATAACCTTTTTCTATTCCATTGACAATAGCCTGCTTGTGCATCAACGAATCTATACCTTTACCTTGAAATTCAGGAATAACCCCCATTAAGGCAACACGCATCTGATTAATTGTGCGCTTGTAATATAACAATTTAAACAGTCCGAAGGGTAATAATCTGCCGTTAATCTTTTTCAGAATTTGGTTAAAATTTGGTAAAGCAATCGAAAATGCAATTGGGACGCCATCAACCTCTGCTACAAAAGCAAAGTCGGTATCAATCACCATCTTTAAATCTTTACCTAACTTTGTAAATATTTTATCTGCAATCGGATAAAAACTCCAATTGTTTGCCCAAGCTTTATTAAAAATGTCTTTTATTATTTCTACTTCCTGATCCATCTTCTTCAAGTTCACCTTTCGGATAGACAGATTTGGGTAACGTTTCCTTACAATGGTCTCTCCACGTTCGATATGCTCAAAGTTCACCACATCTTTGGAAACGATATACGCATACATATCCATTTCTTTTGCATATCCTGCATTTTCAAGTAATTTCGGATAGTACGATTTTGTATAGGGCATCATTACAAACGGATCTTTATCAAATCCATCAACCAGAAAGCCAATGGTATCCATATTGCTCGGATTAAACGGCCCCATCATTTTAGTTCTGCCTTTTTCTTTTAGCCAATCGGCAGCAACTTTTAATAATAGATTCGCAACTGTTTGGTCATCAACACACTCAAAAAAACCAAAGAACCCAACGTTTTCATTTTTGAAAGAATTATAGGCGTGATTATCAATCACTCCGATTCTTCCGGCTATTTCACCATTCTTTTCTGCTATAAAAAATGCGGCATCTGCATTTTCATAAAACGGATTGTGTTTTACATCAACCAATTTTTTTTCATCCATCAGTAATGGAGCAACCCAATGTTCGTCATTTTTATAATGCGAATAGGGGAAAAGAACAAAGTCCCGAAATTGGGACTTTGTGGTAACTAAATGAACTCCGTTAAGTTGTGGCACCTTAGCCATGTGATTCACCGATTAATGAATTTCCATTTCCATCGATAATTCCATTTTTTATACCGACAGTTCGGAACGCATCTAATATTTGGTCTAATTGGTCATTAGTATGTGTTGCCATGTAAGAAGTTCTAACTAATGATAAATCTTTTGGTACGGCCGGAGGAACAACTGCGTTCACATATACACCGGCTTCGAATAAATCTTTCCAAAATCTGAAACATCTTTCCATTTCGCCAACAACTACAGGAATTATTGGAGATTGTGAAGCTAATACATTAAAACCTAATTTTTTGAACCCATTTCGCATGTAAACAGCAATTTCTTCTAATCGGTCTAAGCGCCATGTTTCTTGTTTCAAAATTTCTAAAGCTTTTAAAACAGTAGCTACGTTTGCCGGAGGCATAGATGCACTAAAAATGTGTGCCGGTGAAAAGTGACGTATGTATTCAATAATTTCGCGTCCACCTACTAAAAATCCACCCAAAGATGCGAATGATTTTGAAAATGTTCCTGACACTAAATCGACATCGTCTAATAAACCAAATGCTGAAGCGGAACCTCTACCGCCTTCACCTACAACACCAACCGCGTGGGCATCGTCTAAATACAATCTGGCACCGAATTCTTTAGCCAATTTCACCAAGCCTGGAACATCAGCTAAGCGGCCACTCATTGAGAATATACCATCAGAAACAATAATTTTACCTTTCGATGGATCTTCTCTTTCTAGAAGCATACGTAAATGCTCTAAATCATTATGTTGATAGCGAACGGTTTTTGCATTTGAAACTAATGTTCCAACTACAATACAAGCATGGTTTTCTTTATCTGAGAAAATAACGTCATTTCTTCCGGCTACCGTTTGAATAGAACCCTCGTTTGTTTGGTAACCTGTTGAAAAAAGAACACAAGCTTCTTTATTCATAAAAGCCGCTAACTCAGCTTCTAATTGTAAGTGTAAATCTAGCGTTCCGTTTAAATATCTTGACCCCGTACAACCCGTTCCATATTGAGTAATTGCTTTTTGAGCTGCTTCCATAACTCTTGGGTCGTTTGTTAAACCTAAGTAGTTATTTGAACCCGCCATAATAACTTCATGTCCCTCAATCGTAACAACCGTTCCGTCAGTAGCAGTTAATGGTTTGAAATATGGGTATAAGCCTGCTGCTTTAACTTCATCTGCTCGCTTAAATTCAAATGCTTTAGCGAAAATATCAACATGGTTGATTCCGGTACTATTTGTAGGCATTCTTAATTCACCTCTATGCTTTTGATAATAATGTGTTAATATAGCCACTAATCCAATTCAATCAAATTAGGCATTTAGGGCTAGTTGAGTTTCTTTTTTGTCTTGAACTTTTTGTTGGAGATAACTGATATAGTGCTTAGCTACCTGATCCCAACTAAAGGTTTCCGTAACATATTTTTTTGTTGAACTTCGTAACTCAATTAAGTTATCATTCAATACAGAATCTATTTTTAGTGCAAAAGAATCGGCGTCCAACGCTTTAATCTTGTACCCGCTAATTCCATCGATAATTACATCACGAATTCCTTCTAAATCAGCAGCAATGCTTGGTGTTCCGGCCAATCCTGCCTCAAGCATTACAATTCCAAATCCTTCCATATCTCCCGGAACAGGGATATTTGGCATTAAAAATAAGTCGGCACCCGAGTAAGCATTATATAAAACATTATCAGGTTGGCGTCCGGCTAATATAGCTTTCTTCTGTTGACCGGCACTTTTTAACGTTTGGTCCAATGTCGCTAATTCATTCCCATCACCAATAACTAACCAAGTTACTTTTGATTTTATTGATGGAAGTACGTTTTTAGCAAACCAAGCATGCCCTTTTCTTTTGACCATTCTACCAACAGTTAATAAAATGAAATGGTCTTCTGGAATGGAGAATGTCTTTTTTAAAAAGTTCTGCGCTTGTTTTCGTTCAATCATGTGTCCAAGCCACTCATCCGGAAAACCATTTGGCAGTGCTACCCCTTTTTCAGGAGCTAATCCTCTTTTAATACTTTCTTCTCTTGTGGCATTAGAAACAGATATTACTCCATCTAAAGCCTTAAACACTTGAGGCACATAAGATTGATAAACACGAACCGGCATGGTAACATCCTGTCCGTGATTAATTGTAATCAAAGGAATTGAAACTTTCTTACGGATGAGAGGCGCCAATGAAGCTGTAACCATCGATGAAAACAAAATCACATCTGCATTAAACTCTTTTGCGATAGCAGGTAATTTTCTAGCAAGTTTCATCAAAAAGCCAGCCGTCTTAAATCCTACATGCTTCCATTTTGCGTGTAAGGTGATTGGCAACAATTCAACGCCATCGAGTCGTTCTAAATGCTCCACCAATTGCATACTAACACGTTGCATTCCACCCATGTTTTCTAACTGCATGTCATGCGGAGGGTGCAAATGAGATATGTAAACTATTCGGAGCAAGGTGAACTTAGAATTTTAATTCAGGAATCGGCTGAGCTAATGCTTCGTAATAGTTACTTAGAAGTCCGTCGTTCACTTTATCCCAAGAATAAGGCAATGCTTTCTGGCGGGCGACTTCACTCATTTTTTTACGAGTCTCTTCACTTTCTACAAGCTGACCAATAGCCTCAGCAAATAAAACCGTTTTCTTTGGCGGACAAATCAAACCATTCACACCATGTTCAACTAAAGATTTAGAACCTGTGGCATCGGCAACAACAGCAGGAACACCGCTAGACATTGCCTCGAGTGTAACATTTCCAAAGGTTTCGGTGTCTGATGGGAAGAAGAAAATATCACTACTAGCATAAGCTGTTGCTAATTCTTCCCCAGATAAAAAGCCGGTAAATACGGCTTGAGGCATCATGTGCATCAACTCGTTTTTAGCGGGGCCATCACCCACAATCATTACTTTTAGATTCGGGTATTTCGGGTATAATTTTTTGAGTGTATCAACAACGGTTTGAAGATCTTTTTCCCAAACTAAACGAGATACAAATGTCACAACAACTTGATCATCTTCAATGCCCAGCTTTCTGCGCCACTCCATCGAGCGTTTTTCAGGACTAAATAAATCGATATACACACCACGAGCCCAAATTCTCAGCCCTTCATCTATCTGATGTTCTCTCAGTTCATCAGCCATAGATGCACTTGGCACATACACATGCTTACATTGGCTATAAAACCAACTCAAATACTTCCATCCTAAAATCTCGAGCATTTCCATATTGTAATACTTCAGATAGCTCGTGAAATGCGTGTGATAAGACGATACCACTTGAATGTTATTCATCTGTGCAAATCGCATCGAACGGAAACCCAATAAATCGGGGGTTGCGATGTGAATTAAAGTCGGGTCGAATTCTCTTAGTCTTTTCTGAGCTTCTTGCGGAAAACCTATGGTAACTCTGTACTCAGGACGCCCCGGCATTGGGATGGAAGGCACCGAAACAAATTCACCATTATGCTCAATGGCTGGTTCATCGCAAGTTGGCCCGTAAACAATTACCGGAATATTTCTTTTCTCTAAATGCGCTACTAGTCGATTTAACGTGAGGGAAACACCATCTCTGATGTGATTATAATTTCCCGTGAAAATAGCTACGCGTAAATCTTTCATATAAATTAAAAATCGTTTAGCCTATTTTAATCCGTCTAATGGGCTTATGTTTTAGTATTTTTGCGTTGATTGCAGTTAAACTGTGAACTACGTTCATTTTTAGCCTCGAAATATACAGATTTTTATGAAAGCTTTTGTGACCGGTGGTACCGGATTTATTGGAAGTCACTTGGTTGATCGCCTGTTACAACAAGGAGATACAGAAGTTTCATGTTTAGTTCGCGGAAATGAAAAATGGCTAAAGGGCAGAAAATACAATCAGATAAAAGGCGATTTACAAGATTTAGATGTTTTAAAACACGCACTTAAAGGTGTTGATATCATTTTCCACAATGCCGCTTTAGTAAAAGCCCCAAATTGGCAACAATTCGAAGTTGCCAATGTTGATGCTGCTGAAAATCTCGTACGAATTGCACAAAAAGTTGGTGTCAGTAAAGTAGTTATTCTTTCCTCACAAGCTGCTGCGGGACCAAGTTCAGGTATTCCTGTTTCAGAAGATTCACCAATGAAGCCCGTAAGCATGTATGGTGAGTCCAAAAAACTGATGGAAGAACGAATTGAGAAAATCTGCAAAGACGGATATCCCGTTACGATTGTTCGTCCGCCGGCTGTTTACGGTCCACGAGAGGAAAACATTTTTTCATTCTTCAAATCAGCTTCAAAAGGTTTGTGCCCGATTGTTGGCAATGGAAAAAGCCCAAAAATTTCGCTTACTCATGTTCATGATTTAGTGAGCGGTATTATTTTAGCAGCCAATTATCCGCATGAAGGAATTGAAAAGTTTTATATCTCGAGCGAAGAAACCTACAACTGGAATCAGATTAAAGATGCAACATCCTTTGCTCTCGGTAGAAAGTTGTTACCTTTAAAAATAAATGCGAACCTTGTAAAAAAAGCCGGTGTTTTATCCGAAACCGTAAGTTCATTATTCGGTAGTTACCCGATTTTCAACAAAGAAAAAGCCATTGAAATGACTTTAGAATGGACCTGCTCCGTTGATAAAGCCAAAAAACTACTAGGGTATCGCCAAACAGTTTCTTTAGAACACGGAATCTTGGATACGATTCGTTGGTATCAAAAACATCACTGGATTTAATTGATTAACATGTCAGTTTTACGATTCACACTTCTACTTTTAATTATCCCGATTCTTGGTTTTGCTCAATCTCCCTTGGTTGAAAAAGACTTGAGTTACCACATGAGAATTCCCGGAATCACACAAATTAATACAACCGAAATCCATGCTTACGTTCTCAGTGAAAAAGAAGGCTTAGCCGTTTTCAGAACGCACAAAGATTCCTTGCAGTGGTTATTTACGATTGAAGATGTAGAAGAACGCGGATTTCATTTACAATCTGATATTCGTTTTGCCTATTTATATGGTGGTTCTACTCAATTACACATTATTGAACCAACTTCTTTATTGGGAATTTACTCTGTTGCTGATTTAGGCTTTGAAGCGCACGATGTTGCGCGGATTGATGCTCAATTGTATATATGCGGTAAAAACGGTGAGTTTGGCTTTCTTGATTTGAGTCATCCTGATTCAGTTGTGAGTTCTTTTAAAGCGTGGGATAATCAACTTGGAATCAAAAAAGTAAAACAAATTGAGTCCTATTTTGAAACGCTGTTTATTTTGGGTAATGATGATAGTCTTTCCATTATTGATAAATCCAAGACAGGTTTTGAACTAAAGAAAAAATTGAAAATCCCATATCCGATTGAATCCGTGTTTCTCAAAAACAAGACGATTTACGGAACTACTTATGAGGGCGAACTTATTCAGATTGATGCTCTTAGCGGAGAAACTAAACTTCTTGGCAAAGCCGACGGTTATATCACCAAACTTGATTTCTGGAATGGTTTTTTAATCACCCGAACCGAAAACGGACTCGTTCATTTATTTGATAGCGGAAACTTCTTCAACTTTAATGAAAATCCTGAATCAGGAAATCATTTCGGTGTTTCTAAAGGCAATTTGTGGTTTACTGAATATGCCGATGTGTTTCGTTTAAAATGGATACAAGACTCTGAACGCGAACAAGTTGCAAAATCGGTTGAGCAATCTGAATGGAAACTGAAACCCGTTCGTGATTACATTTTACCTTATCCGAAACCACTATTAGTTCATGTTGAAACCGAGCCTAGAAGTGTAGAGTCCAACGTTGTTTACACGATTTTTTCACCTTTTGAAAATGTAACTCAAGTTGAAAACAACTTTACTTGGCAACCCGGTGCCAGAGATATTGGGGTGCACATTTTCAAAGTTGTTGCAACTGACCAATTCGGTAAAAATGACTCTCTTTCCTTTACGGTTGATATTCGTCCATTCAATTTACCACCAAAATTCGCTCCGGTTAGACCCATGAGCCTCCCCGTTTCGGAACCCTTTTCTATCACATTTTCCGCTTTAGACCCCGACGGAATGGAAAAAAATTTGGTTCGATATGTCGGTGTTGATATGCCTTCCGGTGCTCATTTAGAAGAAAAAACAGGCGTTCTTACCTGGACTCCAAACTTAGAACAAGTTGGTAAACACGATTTCAGAGTTATTGCTACAGACCAATACGGTACTGCCGCATCAATGGATGTTTCCTTAACCGTTATTGATGTTAAACGCTCAGGCAATTAACACTTGGAATCCGAACAAATCGCATTATTCCAACATCAACTGTTGAACTGGTTTACCAAGAATCAGCGTTCATTACCGTGGCGTGATAACAGAACTGCTTGGTTCACACTCCTTTCAGAAGTGATGCTTCAACAAACGCGAGTTGACCAAGCCCTTCCCTACTTTTTAAAATTCACTCAACATTATCCGACTATTCAAGATTTTGCAAAAGCTGATAGAGACGAAATCTTATTGCTTTGGGAAGGATTAGGCTATTATTCACGTGCACGAAATCTTTATGAAACAGCACAGATTATCGTTCGCGATTTTGATGGTAACATTCCAAACGATTATCAAACACTTTTATCAATTAAAGGAATCGGTCCGTATACAGCAGCAGCTATCGCCTCACAGGTTTTCAATCAAGTTTATGCGGTAGTTGACGGGAATGTAATTCGTGTTCTGTCCAGATTTTTTGGATTAACTGATGATGTTACAAAGTCGAAAACCAAGAAGCAGATTCAGGAACTGGCTGATACATTAATTGATTCCAAAAATCCCGGTGAGTTTAATGAAGCGATAATGGAACTTGGAGCTACGATATGTAAGCCTAAAAATCCAATTTGTGAAACTTGCCCTATTTCGTCTCAATGTATGGCATTTTCAACCTTACAGACCGATTCAATTCCCTATAAAGCACCTAAAAAGAAAGTTCCGCATCACCATATCGGAATTGGTGTAATCGCGAATCATGAAGGAAAAATACTTATTGCCAAACGTCCGGACGACAAAATGCTTGGCGGTTTATGGGAATTTCCGGGTGGAAAACAAGAAATCGGTGAAACTATCGAGGAAACCATCATTCGTGAGTTTGATGAAGAAATCGGGGTTCACATTGAGCTTCATTACCCTTATCCCATCATAAAACATGCATATTCCCATTTCAAAATAAGCTTGCATTCTTGGAAAGGAATACTGATTTCAGGAGTGCCGCAAGCCAAAGAATCCAGTGAAATAAAATGGATTTGGCCTGATGAATTAGCAAATTACGCTTTCCCAAAAGCCAATCGAAAACTGATTGACTACATCTTAACGGAACAAAAATGAATTCCGATTTACAAATCTTTCTTGACGATGTAATTAAACAAGTTGAAGTTCCGGAGTACATCCATTCCGATCCGGTTCAGTTTATGCATGCATTCGAGGAAAAAGCTGACCGCGAAATAGCCGGTTTTTTCGCCGCAATTATGGCTTGGGGACACCGAACTATCGTAAACAATAAAGTGGCAGAGTTATTGGAACGCATGAATCATCAACCTGCCAAATTTATTCAAGATTTTGATGATTCCACTTTTGCTGCGATATCTGGGTTTAAGCATCGCACATTCAAAGACGAAGATGTTTACTGGTTGATTTCAGGATTACAACGCATTTACAAAACTCATGGTGATTTAGAAGCTTTTTGGACTTTCATCAAAGAAAAATCAACCTCCTCGCATTTTGTCCAAGATTTTCATCATGCTTTTTTTGATGTAATTCCGGATGCACCAAGCCGAACTCGTAAACACATTGCAAACGGACAAAAGAAGTCGTCTTGTAAACGTTTATTGTTGTTTTTACGCTGGGCAGTCCGCCAAAATTCTTGCGTCGATTTAGGTATTTATCATCATATAAAACCTTCAGATCTCATTATTCCATTTGATGTTCATGTTGCGAGAGTTGCCAGAAAATTGGGTTTAATTCAACGTCCGCAAGATGATTGGCAAGCCGTAATGGAATTGCATTCAGAGTTAGTAAATTTCGATCCAAACGACCCATCTAAATACGATTACGCCTTGTTTGGCATTGGCGTGAAAGGCATTCCGATTGATGACTTCATGATTTAGATTTGCTTAACGAGTAACATTTTAACATCTTAAGCAACTTATTACAGCAGTAAGTTCCTGTTTTGACTTACCATTGTAAACTACACTTTATCATCTACACGTACATTCATGAATACTAACGTTCTAGGTTTGGGGCTCATCTTACCTTTGTTTTTTATTTTCACTTCTGAAATAAGCAGCGCACAAACTAAACCATCTTTTTCACACAATCCGGGTTATTATTCGGCATCCTTCAACCTTGAAATTATTGCCGGCGAAAGCGACGAAATCTTTTACACCTTAAATGGCGATACACCTGATTCTACTTCCTTTAAATATACTACCGCCGTTTTAATTGATGACCGAAGCTCTGATTCGCCATCGTACAGTTCCATTCAAAGTGTTACAACTTCATATTACCCTTGGGTTGCGGCAAGTGGCCCCATACAACTTGCAACCGTTGTAAGAGCGCGTTCAAAAAACGGAACGGCATGGAGTGAAACCACAACCGGAACGTTTATAGTTCACCAAGACGGTTCAAATCGTTACCAAATTCCGGTTGTTTCATTAGTTACCGATTCTCTGAATTTGTTTGATTATAACACCGGGATTTATACGCTCGGAAAAATCTATGACGATTGGAAAGCTGCCAATCCGGGTGCTTCTGAAGGACTTTCAACTCCTGCAAATTACACACAAAAAGGTGATGAATGGGAACGTCCTGCACATTTTGAATACTTCAATGAACATGGCGAAGAAGACCTTTCCATGAATATCGGTATTCGAATTCATGGTGGCGGTTCCCGCGCTTTTCAACAAAAAACATTTCGTCTGTACGCAAGAAAAGAATATGGTGAATCGAAGTTCGAATATCCGTTTTTCGTAGATCAGGAATTAGCAGAGTACAAACGTCTTCAATTGAGAAATTCAGGTCAAGATTGGATGAAAACCGCTTTGCGCGATGGCTTTGCTCATTCTTTAGTTCGCCATCTTCCCTTTGAAACCATGGCTTTTCGACAGGCTGTATTGTTTCTAAACGGCGAGTTTTGGGGAATTGCCAACATTAGAGAACGATATGACGATAAATATTTGAGCATAAAATTCGACATTCCTGATGATGAAATTGATTATTTATCCGGAGATGCTTCTATCGAAGAAGGCAGTGCCGACCACTATAACGCGATGATGAATTATATCGCTCAAAATGGCGTTTCCGGCAATGCCCATTTTGAATACATCCAAACACAAATGGATACCGAGAGTTTTAAATATTACTATCTCTCCAATATTTTCTTTAATAACAGAGATTGGCCGCATAACAACATCGAATACTGGCGTTTTCAAACAGAATATTCACCGGAAGACGGTGCAGGAAAAGACGGAAGATGGCGCTGGATGTTATTCGATACTGATTTTGGTTTTGCCTGGACAGATATTCATACCGAAGAAAAATATCAGGGACATGTGAAGCAAGATTATCTTGCACATGCTACTCGAGCCGATCATTGGAGCACATTTCTGATTCGCGAATTGCTTAAAAATGATGAATTCAAAAACGATTTCATTAATTCTTACCGAGATTTAGCAAATACAGCTTTTAAAAAGGAACGTGTTGTTAGCATTTTAGATTCACTTGAAACCCTAATTACACCTTACGCATTAGAACATTTGGAACGTTGGGGAAATTCAAATCATCGTTGGAGTATGCCGCACGATATAGAAGAATGGCATACCAATGTAAATTACATCCGACGTTTTGCGAATGAGCGTGAATCGTATATGAATCAATTTTTCAGAACAAAATTCGGATTGGATACACTGTACATGATTCAGGTTGGTGTAAATGATTCAACTATGGGTTTTGTTCGGGTTAATAAATTGGATATAACTCATTCCAATCCCGGAATTGGTGATTATCAGGCGCCTAATATGTGGAGTGGTAATTATTTCAAAGGGCAACCTATTACCATTACTGCCGTTGCCAAAGATGGGTTTACATTTTCGCATTGGGAACATGCACAATCTGATTCTTCCAGTTTTGTTCAATCGGATGTTGGACTAGCTGCTATAGCCGTTTTTGAACCGGACAACGGTTTATACGTTGAGTCAATTGGTGAAACAGTTTCAAAACAAATTCAGCTACATCAAAACTATCCGAATCCGTTTAACCCAAGTACTACCATTCAATTCGAATTACCAAAAGCTGATTTTATAACGATTTCTGTTTATTCCATTACCGGACAAAAAGTAAAAGACGTGTATTCCGGAACCTTAAAAAGCGGATTACACAAGGTTAATATTTCCATGCAGAATTACGCCTCAGGCATGTATTATTACGAGTTGAAGTCAAGTATCGGAACTGCCGTAAAATCAATGTTATTAAT
>SBGQ01000151.1 GCA_006226965.1 bacterium
TGTGGTGGAGGGAATTGAGCACAGCTCAACAAGACACTTGGACTTCGACATGATTCACAAAAGCAGGAAGCGAAGCGGCTTGGCTTTTGTGGGAGGAGTCAACAAGTGGCGCCGCCGAACAGCACAATCAGCGCAGGTTTTTTGCGACACTTTTTTTGAAAAAAGTGTCAATAAAATATGCTTATTACGTTTGCAGGTGCTTTATAGATCCTGACTTTCGTCAGGATGACGTTTACCGAGTTTGTGGTTTACGCTGTGCTAAAGTCGTTTACTGGTGCTTCACAGATTGCTGCTTACGCAGCAATGACGGTTACCAAGTTTGGGATGTACGCTTCGCTAAATTACGTTGGTTTGTGCTTCATAGATCCTGACTTTCGTCAGGATGACGGAGGAAGTTTGAGAATTACGCTTCGCTAAATTACGTTTGCAGGTGCTTCATAGATCCTGACTTTCGTCAGGATGACGGAGTAAAAGTCGGAAATGGCGATAATTAGTAGTTTAGTTTGGATGATGCTTGTTTCATTCTTAGTACATATTCAGCGAGGAATAAACCGAGTGCGGAGCCTGCCAATCCGCCGATTGAAGTTGGGATGATCGGATTCATAAACTCGAAAACTATCCAAAAGAGTAAACCGGAAATCATAGAAACAAAAGCGGCTTTTCCGTTTATTTTAGGAAACCACAAGGCTACAACCAGCGGGACGAAAAAGCACACGAGCGTCAAGGAAGAGGCGCCGGCTACGAGTTCGTATATATTGCCTTGGTAAAATCCCATCAATAACGAAAACAATCCAATTCCTAACACACTCCAACGTAAAACCGCAAGCAGCGTTTTATCAGAAATTTCCGATTGGTAGTGTTTGTAAATGTTTTCGGCGAATATGGTTGCAGGTGCTAATAAAGCTCCGCTCGATGTGGATAAAATGGCGGAAATCAAAGCGCCAAAGAATACTATTTGAATCCATAAGGGCAAGTAGTTTATCACCAAATGAGGAAGCATTAATTGGGTATCAGTAAAGGTATCGGCGGGTAATAAATCCTTGGCGTACAAGGCTAATAACAAAGGGAAAATGGCCAGAATCAAATAGAGAAAAGCGCCCAAAAGGGTAGAGTTGAAAGCTGTTTTTTCGTCTTTGGCAGATAATACGCGCTGGAAAATATCCTGTGAAGGTATAGCGCCCAATCCCAAGGTTATCCATGCTGCGATGTATTCTAACCAGTTGTTTAATCCTGTTTCAGGGAAAAATCGAAATTGGTTTTCGGGAGCGGCGGCAATGAGTTCAGTAACCGGCTTTACATCCGTATTCAAAAAGAAAAAAGCCAACAAAATCCCGACTACGATTAAAACGGATTGGATTAAATCGGAAAAGGCAACCGCCCACATTCCGCCCGTAATGGTATAAAGCATCACCAAACCGCTGCAAATGGTCATGGCCAGATAAAAATCCATTCCGGTGATGCTGTGAACTACAACGCCTAAAGCCACAAACTGTCCGGCTATCCAACCAAAAAACGTTATCACCATTAAGATGGATGAGGGAAGTTCAAAGAAATTGCCAAAACGATTTCTAAATAAGTCGCTAATGGTAAGCACATTCAGTTTGTAGATTTTTTTGGCGAATAACACGCCGACTAAAAACAAACACAAAAATGCACCGAAAGGCTCTTCAATTACACCGAGTAATCCGTCTTCAATAAACGCTGATGATGCTCCCAAAATGGTTTCCGAGCCAAACCAGGTCGCAAAAATGACCGAACCGGAAAGTAGAAGCGGAAGTTTGCGTCCGGCTAACACAAAATCGGATGTATTGCGAACCCGAAAACTGGCAATCAGACCAATAGCGATGGAAATAAATAAATAAATCCCGACAGAGAGAGACAACATAAACGAACAAAAAACGACTTGAATTCTATTCTTTGATACCTAAAGCACCGGATGGGCATTTACGAACCTGAGCCACAATCAAATCCGATTTGGCGGCATCAATTTTAATCCAAGGGCGATCTTTGGGTTTAAAAACGGCTGATAGGCCTCGGGCACAAACGCCTGAATGAATACATTTTTCAGGTTCCCAAGTGACGGTAATTTCTCCGTTTGTATATTCTTTTTTACGGGTTCTGCTGACATACGATTTTTGTTAGTTGAAAAGGCTGAAAGAATGATGCCAATATATTTTAACAAATACAAAAGTGTACAGCAGATAAATTCAACCCGAAGCAAAAGGAGATTTATGAAACAGTTCGTGTTAGCTATTTTATTGTTGGGATTTACGATGAGCGTACGGGCTCAAATGCCGGATGCAGCGCCGCGTTCGCAAGGTGAAGGACCTTATAACCGACTTATTATTCGTGGTGTCACCATTATTGTGGGGAACGGCGCACCGCCACAAGGTCCGGTTGATATCATCATCGAAAAAGACAGAATTACTCGCATTCAGACCGTTGGTTATCCCGGATTGCCGATTGGTGAAGGCAGACGTGTAAAAGCAGAAGCCGGAGACCGAGAAATTCAGGCAGAAGGTATGTATGTGATGCCGGGATTGATTGATATGCACGGACATACAGGCGGAATGGAACAGGGAACCACGCCGGATTATGTGTACAAATTGTGGTTAGGGCACGGCATTACTACGGTTCGTGAGCCGGGTTCGTTTAACGGTTTGGATTGGACCTTGAATCATAAAGCGAAGAGCGCAAAAAACGAGATTGATGCTCCGAGAATTTTTGCTTACATCGGTTTTGGAATGGGCGCTGAAAAACGAATTCAAACACCGGAAGATGCCCGAAAATGGGTTCAGATGGTGGCAAAAAAAGGCGCCGACGGTTTGAAATTGTTCGGAATGCGTCCGGATATTTATGAGGCAACAATCAAAGAAGCAAGAAAACAAGGGTTAAAAGTGACAGCGCATCATGCTCAGTTAAATGTGGTTGATGCGAATGTGCTTACCACCGCTCGTTGGGGAATGACGAGCATGGAGCATTGGTATGGTTTGCCTGAGGCTATGTTTAAGGATAAAGTGATTCAGCATTATCCGGTCGATTACAACTACAATAACGAGCAACATCGTTTTGAGGAAGCCGGAAAGTTGTGGAAACAAACGGCTAAACCGGGCTCAGAGAAATGGAATGAAACGATACACGAACTTATAAAACTCGATTTCACGATTGACCCGACCTTTACGATTTATGAAGCCAGTCGCGATTTGATGCGTGAACGTACGGCTGAATGGCACCCTTTGTACACCTTGCCAAGTCTTTGGAAGTTTTATGAGCCGAATCGGATTTCGCACGGTTCGTATTGGTTTGATTGGGGCACGGAACAAGAAATTGAATGGAAAGAGAATTATCGTTTGTGGATGCAGTTCATTAACGATTACAAAAATGCGGGCGGACGTGTAACTACCGGTTCAGATGCGGGTTACATCTACAAATTGTATGGTTTCGGTTTGATTCGTGAGTTGGAACTCTTACAGGAAGCAGGATTTCATCCCTTGGAAGTGGTTCAGGCCGCTACAAAAAACGGGGCAGAAGCTTTAGGCCAGTTACAGGATTTAGGAACCTTAGAAGTCGGGAAAAAAGCAGACTTGGTTATCATTCCTGAAAATCCGCTTAAGAATTTTAAAGTGTTGTACGGAACGGGACACATTAAAGTAAATAAGGATAATGTGGTTGAGCGTGTCGGCGGTGTTCGCTGGACGATTAAAGATGGAATAGTTTATGATGCGCCTGAGTTGTTGAAGCAAGTGCGCGAAATGGTTGAAGCAGAGAAAGCAAAAACAGGATGGAAGTTGGAGCAACCGGGGTTTTAGATGGATGATTTCGGATTTCGGATGGATGATCTCTGATTTCTGATGGATGATGGATGATGATGATGGATAATTGTTGATGGTTGATTTTAGATCTCGAAACACAAAATCACAATTAAGTTTATGAGTTTAAGAATTTCGCTACATGTGAACAGAAGAAGCTTGGGTTTGATTAGATGATGTAACGATTTGATCTCGAAAAAACCAACATACGTTTATGAACTTGATTTTTTTACCGAACATGAACAGAAGAGGTAGGGGAGCTGAATCCCGAACACTTTTAGGATTCAGGTACTCATAAAACTTTAGAAATTGTATCAATACAAATAACCGAAAGTTGAAATAATCAGCTAAGTCGCAAAGCTTAACTACATAAACATAAAAGTCGGTTGATTAAGGTTGGCTTCCGTGTTGATTTTAAAAAGACTGTTTTCGAATTGAGAAGAGAATCAATTATTCATTTCATCAAAAAAATCGAGCTACACAGCTTATTCTAAATCAAAAGTAAATCCTAAAAAGGAATCTCAAGAGTCATTACCGTCCAGTTATCATCTGAAGTCCATTGAATAGAACCGTTTATCGTTTGCGCGCGGTGCTGCATATTCAATAAGCCGTTGCCTGATTTCGCTTTTGTCATATTTACGCGCATCATAGCTTTTTCGACATCAAAACCTTTTCCGTTATTTTTCAAACTGAAAATCAAGGTGTTTTCGGGCGTTTGCTCGATAGAAATATACATTTCAGACGGATTTGCGTGCTTTATTGCATTATGAATTCCTTCCTGAAAAATTCGATACACCGTCACATTTTGATAAGCTGATAATTCAGGTAAAACTTTGGGCGTTTTTAAGTCCGTTTTAATGTATTGAACGGCGAGTTCAGTTTGTTTTTGAAGCAGATTTTCCAAGGTATCAGCCAAACTGAAAAACTCTAAGGTTCCCGGCTTTAAATCGTCCATAATATTGCGGATATCATGTCCGATTATATCCAATTCGCTTAATAACAAATTCATTTTATTCATCAGTTCATCAAAGTCGGACGTGCGTTTCGCCTCAATTTGAACACGACGCATCACATTACTAATAGAACCTAAAATTTGGTCGTGTAACTCTCTGGCGATTCTACTGCGTTCCTTTTCAATTCCTTCCGCAAACGATTGGGCGGCAAGCTTTTCTTTCTCTCGTTCATTACGTTCGAGGTCGGCGGTACGGCGTTCAATTTCCAGTTCGTATTCTGTTTCTAACTCTCTGGCTTTAGCTTCAGATGATTCACGTTTTAAACGTTCACGTTCGGCATCAAACTTAAGCTGAGCCATTGCCATTTCTTCTTCTTTTTTCTTTTTCAAACTCTCTCTTTGGAACACGTAGGTGCCGGAACTTAAACTGACAATCAGAATCAGATATAATGAATAAGCCCACCATGTTTTGTACCAGGGAGTAGGAACTGTAAACGCGTAAGAAGTCTCGTTTTCTGTTAAAATTCGGTCGCCGTTTCTAGCCATCACTTTAAACACATAATCACCTTCGGGAAGGTTGGTGTAAATAGTAGAACGTTGGTTGCCTTTATCAATCCATTCGGTATCAAAGCCTTCCAATTTTACCTGAAACGTGATTTTCTCAATAGCAGAAAACGTAGGAGAGGTGTAGTTAAACTGGTATGACTGATGTCTTTTTTCAAAAGTTTGAGGAAGTGTATAAAAAGGTAATTCGTTATCAACCCAAATAGATTCGATGATAACTGGAGTGGGGCGTGGCTGGATTATAAACTTATCGGCATCAACAAATGAAGCACCTTTTACGGTCGGAAACCAATGTCTGCCTTTGGAATCGCGTAATGCTGCCGGTTGGTTGGCACCGTTACACTCAGAGCTTTTCATCCCGTCTGATTTGCCGAATAACATCGGACTGATTTTATCGATTTTTTTGTAGAAGAAATCGAGCAATTCTCGTTTTTGAATGCGGATTACACCTCGATTAGAACTTAACCAAAGATTACTGTCTTCATCTTCTAAAACGTGAAAAATTATATCGTCAGGAAGACCTTCTAAAACGGTAACCGTATAGATTTTTCCGGCTTCGTACATAGAAAGTCCGCCGCCGTGAGTTCCTATCCACATCCGATTTCGGTTGTCTTTGTATAAAGCAATTACCGTGTTTGATTTTAAACCTTGTTCAGTCCCGATTTGATAAACAGAGTCTTTATCAACAATATTGATACCGCCGCCGCCGGTTCCAATCCATAATTTACCGGAATTATCTTTAGTGATAGAACGGATATAGGTGTTTGATAAGCCGTCGATAGCATCGTATCGTTGAACAATTTTATTGTTTTTATACCCTACAATTCCACCTCCGCTTGTACCAATCCAAAGTGTTTTATCGTCGTCTTCATATAAACTGAGAATGATATTTGAGGGTAACCCGTTTTGAGCACCCAAATGCAAGACAACTTTTTCGTTCACTAATTTGTGTAACCCGCCATACGTTCCTACCCAAACCGCGCCCTCTGAATCAGTTAAAATTGTTCGTACATAACCGTTTTTTAAGCCGGCTTTTTCGAAAAGTGTATAACTGGATAAATCATCAACTACAGAAACGCCTTCTCCGTTTGTTCCCAGCCAAATTTTGCCTTTAGTGTCTTCGGCAACAGTCCAGATAAAATCACTGGCGAGTCCTTCACGAACGGTTACACTTGTAAATTTCCCGTCAGATAAACGGGTGATACCGCCTCCGCTCGTTCCAATCCAAAGGTTGAATTCTTTGTCTTGAAATAAGGTGGTTATGGCATCGCTTCCGATCCCGTCAAAAGAACCGATTGATGAGAATTCGTTATTGATGAATCGATTTAATCCGCCTGTTTCCGTAGCAATCCAAACCGTTCCGTTATAATCTACCTGAACAGCATTTAAACTGTTGGAGTTCAATCCGTTAGTGTGGTTATATTGTTTAAATGTTTGATTGTTGTACACAAATAAACCACCTCCGGCAGTGGCGATTAGTAACTCTCCCGATTCCTTTTGGGCAATATCTCGAACATAGCCGTTAACGAGTCCGTTTTGTTCGTTTAATGTGTGAATGGTATTCTCAGATTCGAAGTAAAACAATCCGCTGCCGCGAGTTCCGCCCCAAAGTGTTCCGTCTTGCGCTTCAAATAAAACCTGAATTATATTTCCGGGTAAACCGTCTTCTACCGACCATTTTCGAAGGTTTTTACCGTCCCAACGAAATAGACCTTTTCCGTAAGTTCCGATCCACAAAAAACCGCGTGTATCAATTAAAAGTTCGGTGATGTCAGCGTCGGCAATTTCATTATAAAAAGGGGCTTTCTTTAATTGATAATCGGCATAATACCATAAACCACTGCCGGATGTGCCAATCCAAAGCGAGCCGGTAGCATCTTCAGCCAGACTCAGAATATAGCTCGATGTCAACTCGGGGTTGTTTTTTCGGTTTATGGTTATAAAGTTCACGCCGTCAAAACGAGATAAACCGTCGTAGGTGCCAATCCATAAATAGCCGTTCGAGCTTTGTGCAATCGTGGTTACAGAATTTTGTGGGAGTCCGTCTTCAGCTTGCCAGTTTTTTAATTCGTACTGTGTAAGCAGTTTATGCGGACTCAATTGTGCAAATCCTGAAGAAAGCACACCAAACAGAAGACCTAAGACAACAATAAACGGATGAAATCGCACTAATTTCAAGTAGAAACCAATTATGTATGAATCACTAATACCGACAAAAAATACTGAAATTGCATGAGTCTGTTCCCTAAAGAATCGGTAAAACCGTTAAAACTCCAGAGAAATTTCGCCTAAAGGAAAGGATTTTCCGTTGAGTTGAATTTCCAGTTTATGGAGACCGGGATAATGTTTGCGGGTTGTTAAATCAGCAAACGTGTGCGATTTACTTACGGCAATGCTTTCGCCCGATTGCAATTCTTTGGTGGTGAGTTTAAAAACCTTTGGCTGATGGCTTCCGTTTGCTTTCATGAACTGTACAATGTAATCGATTACAACTTTTCCGCTTTGTTTAGATTCGTTTGTTATCACAGCAGAAAATCGGACGGAATCCCCGAATGCAACGACTTTCTTATCCAGATTTACATCGTAAACAGAAAGCTTTAAGTCGGTTTGCATTCCGATAATGGATAATGCTTTTGAATTTCCTTTTTTGATGAGAGTTCTGAGTGCTTGATTGATAATCCACATACGCTCCGGATTGGAATGGTCTTTCCAAGTATCACAGATTTCTAAAACCAATTCAGGATGTGCTTTTGCGATATCATTTAGGTGGTTAGCAACCGAGCGACGAACATAGATTTCCGGGTCGTCTTTCAAATGTTCAAGAATCGGTAATATGGGGGAAGGATTTTTTTCCAAATCTCTGAGTTTTCCAGCCCACGGCAAAAGGGGACGAGTACCTTCCGAAACCAGCCTGCGAACATGAACATTAGTATCGTTTTTCCATTGATGTAAGTAGGTAAACGTAAGTTCTGCATGGTTCTCTATAAAGTTGCGAATGGCAAATTCCGCGCTGAATTTTTGAGTCATAAAATGCAATGCCTCTAACGATATCTCAGGATACGCTAATCCATAAAACGCCACAAAATTCAAATGAGGCATGTAAAAGAACGATTGCATAGGAACGTAATCGGTGTGTGTTAGCGGCTCCGACATACTTTTTTTGATGATAGAAACCGATTGTTCGAAGTTTTCAGGTAAATAGGATTTTAAAGTATGTGCTAAGTGGTTACCTCGACCCTTAAGTTCTAGTGCTTCAAACCCGTTTAAACCGTCTTTAATAAACGCTTTATCATTAAAATCCGGGAAATGTTTTTTGATATGCGATGCCAAGATTTCGGGTACGTTTGTATTGAAATGATTTTTTAACGGTTCTGCCATAGTAGGTTTGATTGTATAAAATTTGCTGTTGAATATATCCAAAAAGAAGGATGGGAGATTAGCTGATGAAATGATGAAATGATTTGGAAACAAAAAAACTCGTCATGCCCGTGAATACGGGCATCTCCTATTGTTAGGGATTTTAGCAGCATCCAAAAGCGTTAACCAATTCATAAATTAGAGAGTAATCAGAAAAGTGTGTCACGGGATTTGGTAGTGTTAAAAAAGTGTCACTCCTGCGGATGCAGGAGTCTCCAAGTTATATATCCAATTTTGCAGCGTATACAAAAGACACTTTCAATTAGGAATTCAAGAAATTCACAGAACGTGAACAGAAGAGTTTTAGAGAGATATCAATAAATCACACCTTTAACTTCCGTGCATATGGGAGTCTCATGTCGCTTTGGAATGTTGCAGAATAAGGAAACGTTAAACATTGCGTAAATGGTAGGAGATTCCCTCATCCGAGGGAATGACGATGGTTTCAGTTCCGGGATTCCGGTACACATGAAAACGTTCGGATACAATATTCAGTGAATCCAGTGCATCAAAATAATTCAAAACAAAAAAGGCTGTTGAAACAGCCTTTTAAATCCTTAAGAAATCCATTTAATCTTACTGAAATCAGGTTTACGCTTTTCAAGAAACGCATTTCTACCTTCTTTCGCTTCATCTGTCATATAAGCCAGGCGAGTTGCTTCACCAGCAAACACTTGCTGTCCAACCATGCCGTCATCAGTTAAATTAAACGCAAATTTCAACATCTTGATAGAAGTAGGGGACTTTTGCAAAATTTCCTGAGCCCAAAGAATCGCGGTTTCTTCCAATTCATCATGAGGAATAACGGCATTCACCATTCCTATTTCAAAAGCTTCCTGCGCTGAATAATTTCTGCCTAAAAAGAAAATTTCACGAGCACGTTTTTGTCCTACCATTTTAGCTAAATAAGCAGAACCGTATCCACCGTCAAAACTGGTAACATCAGCATCGGTTTGTTTAAAAATAGCATGCTCCTTACTTGCAAGTGTTAAATCACAAACCACATGCAAACTGTGTCCGCCGCCAACAGCCCAACCGGGAACAACGGCAATAACTACTTTTGGCATAAAACGAATTACACGTTGGCATTCTAAAATATTGAGCCTTGGAGTGCCGTCATCATCCACATAACCTTGATGTCCGCGCGCATTTTGATCACCGCCGGAACAAAACGCCCAGCCTCCGTCTTTCGGCGAAGGGCCTTCACCTGAGAGTAAAACTACACCGATTGATTGGTCTTCTCGGGCATCAATCAAGGCTTCATGTAATTCAAAAACTGTTTTTGGGCGAAACGCATTGCGCACATGCGGACGATTAAATGCAATGCGTGCGATTCCATTCATTTTTTTGTAGGTGATATCTTCGTATTCCTTAACGGTTGTCCATTCAGTGTTCATAGTGTTTATAGATAAAAATTCAAAAATCAGTAAAATTTGCAATGGTCATTTAACAGAGAAAATGTAGCTATATAGCAGTGTTACACCATTCTTACCTAAAGGTAAGCTTGAGTTATAATCATTCAAATTTAAAAAAGTCAAATAATTA
>SBGQ01000169.1 GCA_006226965.1 bacterium
TTATAATTTTCAATATAACTCCAATATTGGATCATATAATCTTAGATATTATATTGATAAAGTACGAACGTTCAATACTGACGTCCGGTCCGCTTTTGACATAGGGACAAATGTTGGATATGGTAATTATTTCCCGGGAATTACTGTAAGTGAAGGTTTTGACAGAACTAGATTCGATTCCAGTCTATATTATCAATTTAATGCTTACTCTTTTAGCACAAGTATTTCAACTCGATGGCCTTATTTTTTGGGAGAGTTTATAAAAAGGTCGGACACCAAAATTGCCCTACAATTTTTTTATCATAATCCTTTCGACTTAGAGCCAATTAGTTATTTAAATGAAAAAAGACCAAAAGGGTATAATTATACTGCAGCGACTTTGCTTGAACTTGGATTGGTTATTGAGCGCAGAAACTCAGAGTTTCAGGCTCAAATAGGTTATTCCTATGGATTTAATATAAAAGGTTCAATACCACTAATAAGTACACTTAGTTTTGGAAGTACTTATATAGGAGGGGCTTATTATTATCCGATTATTGCTAACAAAGCGGTAAGCCTCACTTGGGCAACACGAGCAAGTTTCAGTTACGTTTTTGGTGATGCTCCATTTTGGTATTTGCCAAATTTAGGTGGCAGTAATTTAAGAGGGTATATGTGGTTAAGGGAGATTGGATACGGAATGGTAAATTATTCTACTGAACTTAGATCGTGGTTTATTTCTATTCCATACAAAGATATACGTCTTGGATTAAATGTTTTTGCAGATGGGGGAAGCGTGTATGACCGCAAAATAAAATTTTCAGAACCACATCTTTTTACTGTGGGTTTTGGTGGTGTGATGTCTATCTTTACGCCCGATTACATCATGAAATTTGATATAGGATTTTCGAAAGAAGGAATGGGTATTTATTTAGGAACTGGTTATTCATTTTAAAACCCGAGTATAATTTATTATAGAATGTTAGCAGAACTTATTTCATACTTAACAACATATTTTGAAGCCTCTATAGGGCAGTTCATAATCTTAACTTTATACATAACTGGCGCAGTATTAATTACTATTTACTCTGTTGGTCAGTTTCATTTATTGTTTATTTATTTGAAAAAAAATGCTGCCTACAGTAGAAAAGCAAAAGTTTATAAAGATGATGAATGGCCATATGTTACTGTTCAATTACCTATGTTTAATGAATTGTATGTGGCAGAACATGTAATTGATGCTTGTGCTAAGTTAGATTATCCATTAAATAAACTTGAAATTCAAGTTTTAGATGATTCAACAGACGAAACACTTGAAATTGTAAATAAAAGTGCATCAGCGTGGCGGCAAAAAGGGGTAGATATTGCAGTAATTCACCGTGAGAATAGAAACGGTTTTAAAGCCGGCGCTTTAGCAGAAGCAACGCCGATTGCAAAGGGAGATTTTATTGCAATTTTTGATGCAGACTTTAGACCATATCCAGACTTCCTGAAAAAAACAATTGGCTATTTTGAAGATCCGGAAGTGGGTGTTGTTCAAGGCAGATGGGGACATTTAAATAGAAATTATAGCTTACTAACTAGAGCTCAATCACTCTTACACGATGCATTTTTTATCGTTGAACAGCAGGCTAGAGAGATTGCAGGTTATTTTCTAAGATTTAATGGCAGTGCAGGTATTTGGAGAAAGTCTTGCATAGCTGATGCCGGCGGATGGTCTGGAGAAACCTTATCTGAAGATTATGACTTGTGTCTCCGCGCTCAAATGAAAAAGTGGAAAATTATTTACGATGTAAATGTTGAAGCGCCAGCTGAGCTACCTGTTACAATGACTGATTTTAAGGCTCAGCAATATAGGTGGACCAAAGGGCGGGGCCAAATTATTAAAAAATTACTTATTCCCGTTCTCAAATCAGATGCAAGCACAATAGTTAAAATACATGCCATGTTTGATATGCTAAATGTGCTCATTCTTGTCGGAATTTTCCTTTTAGCTATTGCGAGTATTCCAATCGTAATGATGTTGCCCGGCAATGAAGTAGTGCAACGTGTATTATTATATTTTTCAATCTCTTTAATAAATGTATTGTTAGCGCCATGGTATTCGTGGCTAGTGATGAAATATTATGAAACAAGTTTGTTAATGAGATTAAAAGAAATGGTTATTACGTTTCTGCCATTTGCAATTTTAATTATCGGTAGCCCATTTTTTCTTTTAGTATCGTTATTTGATGGATTTTTTAATAAAAAATCTCATTTTCATAGAACATCCAAATACAATGCAATTCATAAAGAAATAACATGGAAAGACAAACTATATAGCCCGAAAGATGTGTCTGGTTTTACTTGGTTTGAAGCTATACTGGCTGCTTTTTTTGCATTTGGAGTAATAGTTGATATAGGTATGAAAAGTCTCGGCTTCTTACCTTTTCATATAACATTATTCTTAGGATATTCATTTGTATTTGTTCAATCATTCAGACGAGCTTGAAATAATGTGCCATGGAATGGGTTGATGTTATTCGGGATTACTACTTTATCATAGCACTAAGCTATGTCGGCTTAATTCTATTTTTAACGATAGGCGTAGCGTTAAATAAAATCCGCAAAAAAGGCATTTATGATACGCTTCCAAAGGTATCGGTTGTGGTTAGTGCCAGAAATGAAGAAGTAGATATTGCAGATTGTTTAGAATCGCTGATTGCACTCGAATATCCTAAAGACAAGCTTCAACTTATTTTAGTGAATGATCGCTCAACAGATAGAACAGCTGAAATTATTCAGGAATATCAGCAAAAAAGTGATTTAATTGAGTTTTATGACACGAAAGATTATGAAACACATTTAGAAGCCAAAGCTCGTGGTATTTCATACGGAATGAAGCACGCTACCGGTGATTGGGTTTTTATTACAGACGCTGATGCCAGAGTGAAACCAAGATGGATTTTAGAGCAGATCAATCAAGTTGATGATGAAAAAATCGGCATGCTTGGCGGACCATTAGTTGTAGAAGCAAACTCCTTATTAAGTTCAGTTGAACGTGCTTCATGGGCCTGGACTCAATTGTTTAATTTAGGGATGGCAGGTTATAATCAGCCATTTATTTGTGTCGGGCCAAATATGGCTATTAAAAAAGAAATCTATGACAGTTATGGCGGATTAGAGAATTTCCCGTTCACAGTCGCTGAAGACTTGGCCTTATTTAATATGGTTATTAAAAGTGGACACACTACAAAAACGGTTGTGAGTAAAGACGCTATAGTTACATTGGCTGCAGTACCCTCATTTACTCATTTGTTTTCGCAACAGCATCGCTGGTTTAGAGGCGGTTTAGAAGGCGGTGTTGATTATAAACTAATTTTACCCTTGGCGTTTTCTTGGGGTTATATTGTTTTCTCCTATATATGGCTCGGATGGTTTTTTTCACTTGAACAGTTTGGCATTTTTTGGGCATTATATTTAGGGATAAACTATTCGGCCTTTTTTGTACAAGCAAAAAAACTCAACATCAAACGTCATTTAAGGTACGCATTAGTAATATCGCTTTATCTTCCCTTGTTTTCAGTGTTTGTGTTACCCAGTTTCTTTTTCAAAAAGAATATTGAATGGGCAGGATTGAACTATAAAATTGTTTTTGAGAAAAAAAATAAGTGATCTTATTTAACTACTGTTTTTATTGTACCCAACTTTACTAGAAATATCAGAGTGTTTTTACTTTTTTAGGTTGATATTCATTAACGATTTAAGTTTTTAACAAATTTGAGTCCACATAAAAATAAAAGTCTGCTCCTTTACCCTCTTCACTTTCAACATTAAGTTGGCTTCCGTTTAATTTCAAAAAGCGTTTTGTCGCGATTAAGCCAAGTCCGGTTCCTTTTTCATTTCTGGTTCCCGGTTTTGAAATACGATTCCCAATTGGATTTAAAATGTTTTGCACTAACTCGTTTGATATACCTAAACCGGTATCTTTTACACCTATTCGAATGTTGAAATTATCGTATCGAGCATAAATAGTTATCATACCGCCTTCAGGGGTGAATTTTATTGCGTTGTGAACAAGGTTTCTAATTATTAGTGTGAGATGATTTACATCAAATGTAATTTCAATGTCTTGTGAGGCATCAATGCCTAATGCAATATTTTTTCGTAGGGTAATAGCAGAGAATAGATCTACGACTTCGGTGAACTGCTTATTTGGGTTAAACTGAATACGTTGCTCACTAAATCCGTCTTTTTGAGATTCTGCCCATCTGAATAGGTTGTTAAAGCTTAAGCGCACTCGTTCAATATTTTCTTCAAGTGCGGGCGATATCTGAGCAAATTCTTCCGCAGTAATTTCTTTTAAATTAAATAGGTTGATAAAACCACCTAAAGACGTAGTCATGTTAATCATATCATGACCAATAATGGCTAACATTTCGCTCTTAAGTGAATTAAGGTCGTCAAGTTCTGTATTCTTTTTTATTAATTCCGCATTTAAGCGTTTATTTTCGCGACTGCTTCTCCAAATAATAAGTGTTGAAATTAAAAAGCCGGAAAGTGAAATTGCTAAAAATAAAATCCAAGCCTTTTGGTTAGAAAGGGTCTGTTCATTCTCAATTTTTTCATGTGTCAAACGCTCGTTTTCTAAGGCCTTTTGTACTCCGCCTAGTCGAGCAATGGTTTGTTGCTTTTGATAATCGAATAGGGTGTCTCTATAAGCATCATACAATTTAAAATGATATACACTCTTAGGGTACATTTTGGCTTTATCATACGTCTCAGCCAAAATTTTATGGATTCGTAACAATTCCCATTTTGCTTGTAATTGGTCTTCAATTTCGAGTGCCATGTGGCCGTATTCTAATGCTTTTTGAGAAAACCCCAAGTTATTATACAAGCCAGCAAATGCACCGTATAAGAAGCCTAAATCCCAAAGATAATTGTCTTTAAATAGCTTTCGGGATTGATTGGCATAGGCTAATCCCTCCAGATTATTGTTTGCCAGACGAGATACTTCACTCATAAACATAAGAGCTTTTGCCGTATGGACGGAATCATCAATTTTAACGGCATAATCGCGTACTTTGGTAAACGTAATCATGGCTGAGTCAAGTTTTTTGTCAGTCATGTATGTGATTCCGATATTATAATTGAGAATAATATTTATATAGTATTCATCATTTAATTCAGCAGCAATTCTCAAACCCGATTTATAGTAATTCAAGGCAGATTCATGATCTTCCCATACGGCATGAATTAAGCCCATAACATTTACGGTTTTCATAATTCCGCGCTTATTTTGAATAGCTCGAAATACGGAGTCGGCTTTTAAGAAATAATTGAGCGATTCAATGTAATTGCCTCTCATGTATTCAATTACGCCGATGTCACGATTCGCATCAGCTATATACGCAGGAATTTGATAGGTCTCGGCTAATTTTAACCCTTTGAACGAAAAGAGCAGAGATGAGTCTTGGTTTAGATTATAAAAACTTTTACTCAGTTTAAGATAGAGCGCTATGGATGAACTGTCTTGTAGTTGTTCTTCTGTAAGTTGATGGTATGTACTCAAAAGCGAGGATTTAGACTCCTGCGCAATCGCAGTGTTAAAACTGATTAAAAAAAAGAATAAGCCAAAAACAGATGCTTTTGATACAGGCATAATGTGAGCAGTGTAGATAAAATGCGCATCTGTAGTATAATAAAAAAAGCCAACTACAAGATTGCAATTGGCTTTAGTTTAAGGAATTTTAATAATCGCTTAAGCAACTACCGGCGCATCCATTGCATTTGGAATGGCATTGTTGTACAAATCAGCTAATTGAGATACAGATGCAGAGATAACCGAATCGATCTTTATGGAATCTCCTCCTACAATTCCTAATTCGTAAAACGGAATCATTGCTTCGTTAAAGTGTGCATGTGTTTCTTCCAGTTTATCGGGTGATACTGAAATTACAATACCTGATTGTGCCTCAGAAAATAGTTTTTCTGTTTGATTTCCTGATAATTCACTTAAATCGACCGAAAATCCTGTGTTTGCAAAAATGGCTTTTTCTGTTAATGCTACAACTAAACCACCATCAGAACAATCATGAGCTGATTGAATTAAACCGGATTTAATGGCACTTAATAAGGCATCTTGCAATTGTTTTTCAAATGCCAAATCGAGTTCAGGCGCATCTCCTGATGTGGTTTTATGCAACCAACTTAAATATTCAGAACCACCTAAACCTGCTCTGTCAGCACCGATATAAATTATTATATCACCCTCATTTTTAAAACCGGGAGTAGTTTTGTGATTAGATACACTTTCAATAACACCTAACATTCCGATTGTAGGAGTCGGGAAAACTGAACCTTTAGGGTTTTCGTTGTAAAAACTCACGTTTCCGCCGGTAACTGGTGTATCGAACATACGACACGCATCGCCCATTCCGCCAACTGCTTCTTTAAATACCCAATATTGTTCAGGTTTATAAGGATTTCCGAAGTTTAAACAGTTGGTAATTGCCATTGGTTGACCACCTGAGCACACTACATTTCGAGCTGCTTCTGCAACGGCAATTTGGCCGCCTTTTCGTGGGTTTAAATACACATATCTGCCGTTACAATCCGTCTTTACGACCAAGCCTTTATCAGTTCCTTTGATGCGAATTACACCGGAGTCCGTTGCACCCGGCCCGCTTACCGTATTAGTTCTAACCATGGTATCGTATTGTTCAAAAACCCAGCGTTTTGAAGCAATGTTCGGAGATTGTATCAATTGAATGAGTGCTTCATTGTAATCGGATACGTTTTCAAATGCAGATAAATCGGCATTTTGCACTTTATCGAGATAATCCGGGCGTTTGGTTTCACGCTCATACTGAGGTGCGCCACCGCCTAATACTAATGAATCAGCCGGGATAGAAGCTTTAATTTCGCCGTCTTTTTTGTAGGTAACTTTTTCGGTATCAGTAACTTCACCAATTACGACAGCGTGTAAATCCCATTTTTTATACACATCAATAACTTCTTGCTCGCGACCTTTGTGAGCCACAATAAGCATACGTTCTTGGCTTTCGCTGAGTAATAACTCATAAGCAGTCATTCCTTCTTCGCGCATCGGCACTTTATCTAAATCGATATCCATTCCGGATTTGCTTTTTGCACTCATTTCTGATGAAGAGCAGGATATTCCGGCTGCACCCATATCCTGCATGCCGACAATAGCACCCGTTTTTATAGCTTCTAATGATGCTTCTAATAATAATTTCTCAGTAAAAGGATCACCAACCTGAACACTCGGGCGTTTTGCTTCTGATGCCTCTGAAATTTCTTCAGATGCAAATGTTGCACCGTGTATACCGTCTCGACCGGTACTTGCACCAACGATTAATACCGGATTTCCTTTGCCTTCAGCAATAGCAGAAACCGTTTCGCCGGCTTTTACAATACCCACACTCATAGCGTTAACAAGCGGATTTCCTTCATAAGATTCATCAAAATAAACTTCACCGCCTACAACCGGAACTCCAAAAGAGTTACCATAATCTGCAATACCTCTAACAACACCGTCTAACAAATAGCGAACTCTGGGATTGGTCAATTTTCCGAAACGAAGAGAATTTAGCGATGCAATTGGGCGCGCTCCCATAGTGAAAATATCTCGGTGAATTCCGCCAACTCCGGTCGCAGCACCTTGGTAAGGCTCAACAGCAGAAGGGTGGTTGTGAGATTCAATTTTAAACGCACATCCTAAGCCATCGCCGATGTCAACTAAACCTGCGTTTTCTTCACCGGCACCTACCAATAAATGTTTACCTTCGCGTGGTAAAGTTTTTAATACTTTGATGGAATTTTTATAGGAACAATGTTCACTCCACATTACTGAATAGACACCTAACTCAGTAAAACTTGGAGTTCTGCCTAAATAATCACAGATCCATTTGTATTCTTGTTCTGATAAACCGTGTTCTTTTACGAGTTCCGGAGTAATTTCCGGTTCTTTGAAACTTGAGGCTGACATAGGGAAGGATTAGGTAGAGGTTTGGGTTTAATCTCGCGCCAAATTTAGGGAAGTTTGAGCAGGAAAGCCGACGAAAATGAGGCTAAATAGGTATAATTTTTGATTTTATTTTTAATTTAAGTGTCAGTAGAGATTTTATTATAAAGCCGCAAAAAATGAAAAATTACGCTCTTTTATTTGGATTAGTAGTTCTCGTGATAAACTGTTCAAGTACTAATAATGTGCAAGTTCAAGATTATTCAAAATCGGAATCAAAAACAGTGCAAAGACAATTCCATCCTGTTAAAGGTGAATTAGAGTTGCCGTCACAAAAGTTTGTTGCAACTTTAAAAACTACCGTACATCAAGAAGGGAACTTTTACGCAGTTGCATTTAAGCGTTTAATGAAGAAGGCCAATGCTTTAGGTGCCAATATTTATGATGAAGTTGAGAAAACAGAAATGGCGGATTCGGTTCTTTTTTCCATGAAAGTGTATTACACAAATAGTGTAGATGAAAAAAAAGTGATTGATGCACTTCCGAAAGGAATTGTTTACATAGTAGGCGCCTTGGGAAATACAACTAGGGATTTTACCATTCATATGAAGGACAAAGATAATATGATATTACCTAACAAGATGTATAGTCTATATTTGAATTCGGGTGAATCAGTGATGATAAGAATTGGTGTAGCTATCTTGGGTAGTTATAATTCAGTTAGTGCCAACTCAGAAAAAGCCACATTCTATACTGTTCAAAGTAGATCTTCGATTTCACCTGCTCTCGGACTAAATGGCGGAATTGGAGTATCGTATCAACCAAAGTTATTATTTAACTACGGTACAGAGCTAGGTTATTTTGTTCAGCACTTTATAAGCGATGAGCAAATTTATCCTGAGCCAACTAATGCTCTGGATTGATAAATCTCTACTCGAAACTTCATGAAGAAGTTAATATCTTTCGAGTTCGAAGCATTCTCGTAATGGGAATTACTTTTTATTGATTTAAACAAGTACAATGAAACGAGTACAAGACGCCTCAACCGTTCAGGAAACGTACGATTTAATGTCAGCATTACTGCATAAGGTGGTGCCGGATTTTGAATTAAAAATGAAAGCTGAAGTGGCTTTTGAAATTAATCAGCTTAAAAAAGAAAAAAATGCGGTTATTCTAGGCCATAATTATATGGAACCGGCATTATTTCACTCAATTCCTGACTATGTGGGTGATTCTCTTGGATTAAGCCGAATTGCTGCTGCCAGTAATGCTGAGCGTATAATTTTCTGCGGTGTGAAGTTCATGGCAGAAACGGCAAAGATTTTAAATCCCAACCGAATGGTTTTATTACCGGTCGAGTTTGCTGGTTGTTCGTTGGCATCTAGTATTACAGCTGATGATGTTCGCGCGTTAAAAGCTAAATATCCCGGTGTGCCGGTCGTTACCTACATCAATACCTATGCGGACGTGAAAGCAGAGACCGATATTTGTATAACTTCCAGCAATGCAGTTGATATTGTTAAACAGCTCGATTCAGATATTGTTATCTGTTTACCTGATGAATATTTGGCGAAAAATGTTGCCAGAGAAACAGGGAAGAAAATTATATATCCATCCCAACAATTATTTACGGGTGAACATGGAATGGTTGTTTGGAATGGTAAATGTGAAGTACATGATCAGTTCCGAGTCAGCGATATTGAAAATGCTCGCAAGCAATTCCCTGATACGGTAATATTGGCTCATCCTGAGTGTCCGCCGGAAGTTGTTGAAGCTGCTGATTATTCAGGCTCAACCACAGCAATGGTTTCTTATGTGCAAAAAAGTAAAGCCAATCGTTTTCTGATTTTAACCGAATGTTCAATGGCTGATAATATTGCAGCGGAAAATCAGGATAAAGAATTTTTAGGATTGTGCAGTGTACGTTGTCCGCATATGAATCAAATAACTTTAGAAGATACGTTGGATTGTTTACGCCACGATAAATGGCAAATTGAACTGGACGAATCTGTACGCGTGAGAGCTAAAAAATCTCTCGACCGAATGCTCGAAATGAGTAAAAGTTAATTCCATAAAAAAAGGCTTAATGAATTCATTA
>SBGQ01000180.1 GCA_006226965.1 bacterium
CCGTCAATTGACGGCATTTCATCTAATAAGATAATTTGTCTTAGGCTACGCCCAAATCCTTCATTATCGCATCAATTTTTGCATCTAAGTTCGCAGAAACAGCATCAAAATCAGCTTTTGATGGCAAGGATCCTTTCACGCTGCAATAGAACTTAATCTTTGGCTCTGTTCCTGACGGGCGCGCTGAAATAATACTTCCGTCTTCCAACACAAATTGCAACACATCAGATTTCGGTAATTGAATCTCCGATTTTTTACCGGTTGCCAGATTGGTTTCTTCGCGCAATTCATAATCTTTAAGAACGGCCACTTTTACACCGCCTAATGATGCAGGAGTTTGCTCGCGGAAACCTTTCATCATTTCTTTGATTTCTTCGGCACCGGCTTTTCCTTTTTTGGTAAGTGAAATCAACTTCTCTTTGTAATACCCGTGTTTGATATATAAATCAAGTAGGGCATCAAATAAACTTTCACCTTTGTCTTTGTAAAAAGCAGTCATTTCAGCAATCATAGCAGCAGAAACTACCGCGTCTTTATCACGCACATGATCACCTACTAAGTAACCGTAACTTTCTTCGCCGCCTACTACAAAACGTTTTTTTCCTTCGAAGCGAGTCATGATATCACCGATAAACTTAAATCCGGTGAGTACATTGTAACAGCTTGTGTTGTACGATTTTGCAATGGAATCCATCAAATGAGAAGTCACAATTGTTTTTACCACATAGGTATTCTCGTTCAACTTTCCGGCTTCATGCCATGCACGAAGTACATATTCCATCAACAAACTTCCGGTTTGGTTTCCGTTAAGCAGAATAAACTCACCTTTGTTGTTTTTTACGGCAATTCCCACACGGTCAGCATCGGGGTCGGTGGCCATAACTAAATCGGCGTCAATAGCTTTGGCTTTATTAAGTGCCATGGTCAAAGCTTCATGCTCTTCAGGGTTTGGATACACAACAGTCGGGAAGTTGCCGTCCATGGTACATTGCTCTTCAACTAAAATTACGTTTTCGAAACCATACGCTTTTAGTGTTGGTGGAACTACGGTGAAACCGGTACCGTGAATCGGTGAAAACACGATTTTTAAATCTTTTTGGCGCTTAATCGCTTCTTTTGAAATGGATTCGCTGGCTAAACGCGCAATGAATTTATCGTCCATTTCTTTACCAACGGAGTGAATTAAATCCGGATTTCCTGTGAAATGAACTTCATCAACCGATTTAATCTTGGCAACCTCGGCAACTACGTTCTTATCGTGCGGAGCAATTAACTGTCCGCCATCGTTCCAATACGCTTTATATCCGTTGTATTCTTTCGGATTGTGTGAAGCGGTGAGCATAACGCCGCCTTTACAACCTAATTCACGAATAGCAAAGGAAAGTTGTGGTGTCGGACGTAACTCATCAAACAAATACACTTCTATTCCATTTGAAGAAAACACATTGGCTGTTACTTGTGCAAATACGGTTGCATTATTTCTACTGTCGTGCGCAATAGCCACTTTGATGCTCTCACCCGGATACGTTTGCTTTAGATAGTTTGCAAAACCTTGAGTTGCCATTCCGATGGTGTAACGATTTATACGGTTCGAGCCCACGCCCATAATTCCGCGTAACCCACCGGTTCCAAACTCTAAATCCTTATAAAATGAATCGGTTAATTCCGTAACGGCATTTTTTTCAACTAAAGCTTTTATTTCTGCTTTGGTTGCTTCGTCATAATTACCCTCCAACCAGGTATTCACTTTCGCCTGTACGGCAGCATCTAATGTGGACATATTGATTCGTATCCTTCGGTTGATTGTTTAAACATCGATGTTGAAGTGCTAAAATAGAGCTTTATAAACGCTCCGTTTATTCTGTAAAATGACTCACTTCAAACTAGCCTGAAAATACTTAACCCTTTACTTGGAACCAACTTCGATAACTTATTCTGACCGATTTCACACTCTAGTTAAAGCCTATCTTTTTTTTTTTGTAAAATTATTTTCATATGTAAAACTCAATTCATAGTATGCCAATTAGTTATAGTCGTTTACTTATCTATTATTTGTATGAAGAAGCTTAGTATACTCCTGATGTTTTGCGTCGTTTTACCGCTCACCTCTCAAGCACAAATATTTCGTCTCGATAAAAAATGGGCTATTGAGACTCCTAACTTTTTAATGGGTCTTGGCGGAGCCTATCACACAACTGATATCAATAATTTTGAAACTACTTATGAAACCGAAAGTTGGTTTATGTACAATATTGATTTTGCTTTAAAGCTTTGGCAATTCACGGATCATTTTAGTGTTTGGGGACAACTTTCGTTTACAGGTGGCCCTGTTGAAGTATCCGGTTCAAATAATGGTACTAGTTTCACATACACATGGAGCCAAAGTTTTGTGAACTATGGAATTCGTTGGGCTTATACCACAACTGAAAAGTCCATTTGTTGGCTTGGCTACGGTTTAGGTGACGGACAAGGAAAATCAACCGTAAAAATTGGAAGCAATACCAATTCAAATACCATGAGTAGCAAAAAGGCTGACTCTTATTTTGAAATTGGAGCCACTCAGTTCCTTTTTGATGACTATTACGTTTATGGTGTTTGGCGTGGTGTTAGCCAAAAACTAGCTGATTACGGTTCAGACCCTATAGCAGCCGGCGGACAACATATGCTTATAGGTGTTGGGTATCAGTTTTAATTAAACCGCATCGGCATCAATACTTTTATAGCAACCGAAAATCTCTGTAAATGTAGTAACCCCTTCGAGTTCTTTCATCAGGCCTTTATGTTGGTCTGATGTCAAATCGCCTTCTACATCAACAATAAAATCGTATTCCCAAGGCTTTCCTAACTGTGGACGCGATTCCAGTTTAGTCATGTTCACACCACGTGCTTTCAACACGTGTAACACATCCAGCAAGGAACCCGATTTATGCTTAACCCCAAAATGCAACGTAGTTTTAAGCGATGTGCTCAGTGGTTTTTCCGTATATGAGCTGTAAGAAAGTAAAAGGAATCGGGTGTAATTGTTAGGATCGGTTTCAATATTGCGCGATAAAATCGGCATATTATAAATTGAAGCTGCCAAATCGGAAGCAATGGCTCCAACATGAGTCAATCGGTTTTCTTTGATGAAGTTCACCGAACCCGCTGTGTCTTCTTTTTCTATGATTTTTGCACGTTGTTTATTCAAGAAATCGCGGCATTGTTCAATCGCCATAGGATGCGACCAAATCTCTCGTAAATCATCGCATTGTACACCCGGAAACGTAATCAACTGATGAGAGATTCGAAGATAGACTTCTGCCACAATCGGAATTTTATAGCGCGCGAGTCTGTTGTAATTATGGGTGATGGATCCAGCTATGGAATTCTCGATAGCCACTAAACCAAAATCAGCTCGTTTTTCTGTTACATCCCTGAAAACCTCTTCAAACGTTGCCCTCTCTAATAATTCATAGTTGCTAAACAGCTTATTAATGGCAATATGATGAAACGAACCTTTTTCACCTTGAATCGAGATTCTCATACACTTCAAATAATTACATGGTTGAATGAAGTGCAAAGAATACTAGGATATTTCAACTTTTACGAACCTTTTCAAAAAAATTAGAGAATCTCTTAATTCATTCGTGCTTTTGTTTGATTATGAATTCTTCATTCCCGTACCTTGCTTTCAGCGAAAGGTGTTTTCATAAATGAAATCTCCGTTTAGGAAATGAATTTCATTTTGGTGGTGCATTGGTGTGAAAGCCGTGTACCTCTTCATGGTTAACAAAAAAAATAGAATAGAATTATTATGTCATTCCGATGGCTCTTTCAAGAACCGGAGGAAGCAACCGTCGTATCCGGGTTGGCTGATGCAATTAACGTCAGCCCTACCTTGGCACGTCTGTTGGTTCTTCGTAACGTTCGCACCTTCGATGAAGCTAAACTCTTCTTTCGCCCCGACTTAAGCCAATTACACAATCCCTTCATTATGAAGGATATGGACAAAGCTGCTTCGCGACTTGCACAAGCAGTAAGAAACGGTGAAACCGTTGTTGTTTACGGAGATTACGACGTAGACGGCACTACGGCCACTTCCATGATGTACATGTTTCTTCTCGAATTCGGCTGTAATGCTAAATATTACATTCCGCATCGTTTTAAAGAAGGGTACGGTATTTCTGAGGACGGCATTGAATACGCAAAAAACATAAATGCCTCGCTCATTGTTTCTGTGGATTGCGGAATTACCGCCATTCAAGAAGCAGAAATGATTCGCGAAATGGGAATGGAACTCATTGTGTGCGACCACCACACAACAGGTGATGTTCTTCCGAATGCGTATGCCGTTTTAGATCCGAAACGCCCAGATTGTCCGTATCCGTTTGATGGTCTTTCCGGCGCCGGAGTCGGTTTTAAATTAATGCAAGCCACCTTAATGGAATTGGGTTTGCCACCTGCTGTTGTGTACAAGTATCTGGATTTATTAGCGATTTCCATTGCATCTGATATTGTTCCGATTGTAGGCGAAAATCGCATCTTGATGCGCGAAGGCTTAGCAATGCTGAACTCTGAACCTCGCTCTGGCGTAAAAGCTCTACTCGATTTAATCAACCTGCCTGCCGGAACTCTTACTACAAATAAAATCGTGTTTTCAATTGGGCCACGCATTAACGCCGCCGGCCGACTTGGTGACGCTCGAACCGCTGTTGAATTATTGATTGCCTCTGATGACGGCGGTGCTAAGATTTCAGCATTAGAGTTGGAAGCGGTGAATTTACGTCGCCGTACCATCGATACCGAAACCATGAACACAGCCATTCAGATTTTGGACGAACAGGCTGATTTGGAACAGGAATCCAGCTTGGTATTGCATCATCCCGAATGGCATTTAGGTGTAATCGGTATTGTTGCTTCCCGCTTGGTAGATAAATATTACAGACCGACTGTGATGCTCAGCACCATCGACGGACTCGCCAAAGGTTCAGCGCGTTCCATTCGCGGATTTAACATTTACGATGCGTTAAAAGAATGTGAAGATTTACTCATTCAATTTGGCGGACATGAATATGCAGCAGGTTTAACACTTGCAGAAGAGAATATTGAAGCATTCCGCTTAAAGTTTAACCGCATTGTAAATGAACGCTTAGCGGATAAGGAATTCGAACCCGAACTACTGGTTGATGCGGAAATTAAGTTGGAAGAAATTACTCCGCAATTCTGGAAAATTTTACGCCAGTTTGAACCTTACGGCCCGCTGAATTTAAAACCAAACTTCGTTTCTCGAAATGTTCGGGCAGTCGGAACACCAACCATCGTTGGCAACGGTCACCTGAAATTTCAATTGACACAAGACGGCGTAAGTAAGTTTGATGCCATAGGATTTAACATGCACGAGTTTCTTCCATTGGTTCGAGATTCGGTTCGTAATCCGGTTGATATCGCCTATACAATTGAAGAAAATCTGTGGAACGGTAAGACAACCTTGCAGTTACGCATAAAAGATGTGCATCCGACAGAAGAAAAATAAAATTTCTGTTTGATTGGCATCGCTTTTCGTGTATATTTGGCGTCTCACAAAATTGGGACGGTAGCTCAGTTGGTAGAGCAACGGACTGAAAATCCGTGTGTCGCCGGTTCGATTCCGGCCCATCCCACAAGTGAACCTGAAGCCTTATCGAGAAATCGGTAAGGCTTTTTTGTTTTGAATGGGTACCAAAATAGTTACTATGAATTCGTGAATTTTATAGGATGGGTATTCTTGGAGTAATAACATTAGGATTTGCACATTTTGGGAACTTTTTGACTCAAATTCAGGCCCGTTATATTATACTTTAACCCTTTCAAAGTATAATAGCAGGAGTCTTATTTTACTTTGGTCGCCATAAAGATAAATTAGAACTTTACCGGAAGTGTTTTAAAATCCGTTCTCTGTCTTCATTTTCTTTTGTGTTTTTATGATACTGTTCAATGAAAATGATTTTCTGTTCCTTCTCGAAATATGCATAAATCAAGCGAAAACCGGATTGAACTCCTTTTCCTTTAAAACTCTTACTCGCTATTTTTCGAACTTTTATGATGCAAGACTCTATTCCCAAATTATCTATCTGAAAGCTAAACGGCGGGCGAGCATCCGGCTCAATGTGTAAAACTTTTTGTATTACACCCAAATCATCTCTTAGCGTCTTGTATTTTTTGAGAAGCTTTTTTAAATCATTTTGAAATTCCTCTAACTCTTCAACTATCACCTTTCCTCCGGCTCTTCATCATAGATGCGGGCAGAAAATGGCGCCTCTCGGTAAAAAGCCAATTCGTAGTCTATCCAATCGCCATCCCTTGTTGCCTTCCAAGGTAAATCTTTGTGGGAATAATCACTTATAGCTTTTGCTGACCAATCCGCAAAACGCTCAATCGTTTGGTCAAGAATTTCTGTTTCCGCCGCTGTTAATTGTGTTAAATCCGGCCTTACTAATGGAATAAATCGTGTTTGAGGAAAACCGTGATACTCTACTTTTATTCGTTGAATTTCTCCATTTTCTGCCAATTGAGACAAGATAAAATCGGTTTGATGAGGAACCGGACCAAAAGGGAGTTTCTTGTATTGCGCTCCGCTTAAATGTGTTTCATAGATTTCATAATAGTTGAAATCGGCAAAATAAAGCAGTTTGTATAAGACCGTTTCGCCAACATTGGGCTTCCCTGCACACTTCTCTAGCACATATAAAAGCACTTGTTTGAACTTATTGAGATTCATTTCCGGAACCGAAACGCGCAGTTCTTCTTGTGGTAATACAACTTCTTTGAGCGCATTTTTATCTATTGGCGACGTTGAAACAAACATATCTAAAGAAAAAGCAAGAGCTTGGGAAAGTGTAAATAATTCAAGAGCACTTAGATTTCGTTTGCCCGATTCTATTTGGGTTACTGCCGTTCTTGAAATTCCTAAAATTCGTGCTAATTCCTCTTGTGAAAGCTGTTTTTGTTTTCTTATGACACTGATTTTGTGCCCAAGTTCTTGTGGTGTGTGCATAGCAACCTCATTAATCTGATGAAACCAAAGATACACAATGTTCGAATTTATAACATAGCAGGAATTATAATCAAACAGAAATTAAATATCTATCTCGAATTTGGGATCTTCGAATTACCTTTAAAGGTTCTTTTGAAAAGTCATGATTACTGATATCGTGAAGAGATGCAAAAAGCAATCTACATTGCTCAAAAATCGAGATATTTGTTTTAGGGCGATAATAGACGACTTTATTTTTTAATGCCTGAGCAACCTCCCATTCTTTTTTATTTCTTTGTTGAGAGATATCAAAACTTAATAATACATCATCATTTTGCAAGTTCTGCAAAATTTCAACATCTGTTATACCACTATAAAATAGTTCCGGAATCGTAATTATTTGAATGGTTGTTGAGTTTGATTTAAACTGCGAATTAAACTTCTCTCTAAAAATGTCGCCAATTCTTGGATGAATATTTTCGTCTAAAACTAATCTCATGCGGCATCTTTGTACAAATCAATAGCATGTTTAATTTGATTTTCTGTTACATGAAAATCTTCGGCTAACGATTTTATCGTTTCTCCGGCTTTAAAATAGGAGTAAATATCAAGTGCTTTTATTCGTGTTCCGGCAATTACAGGCTCACCAAATTGGATGTCCGGTTGTGCGACAATATCCTTTGCGTCATTTAAAAACAATGCTTTCGCCAGTTTTTCCCGTTCATCAAAATCGATTCTGTGGGCGTAAGGTTTAATTAGATCCTGAAAACCGAATTGAAGCGTATCATCTGCTTTGGCAATTCCCTGTTCCGTGAGAATGTAAATCCAATTTTTGTTGTAGTATAAATCGTGATGCGCAAACGGAAACGGAGAACCAAAATTTTTAGAAAGTGTTTGATGTGCCTTTTCGATTTCTTTGAAGGTTAATCCCATTTCTCGCATTTGAGAAACTACATTTAACTCTATAAGTGTATAAAAATTAAAGTAGCGAGTTCCACTCTCTTTTCTTGTATATAATGTTTCGGTGGCAAATCTATTATTCCAATACGTATTAAGCCAACGGGACATGCGGTGCATGGGAATGTCCAATAACAACTCAGCATCTTTGAGAGTATAAATTCCGGTTCCTATGTCGAGTGTATTGGCTTGCATATTGAAAATATACTATTTATCTCTTGTTTTTTTTGAAATTACTCCAGCAAAATTGATTCCTATTACTTCTAATCCATTTACAGTTTGGTTGTTTATTAAAACACGGCATTTTTTTTGAAGCTCTGATATAACCTCATTAAAGCTTTTCACACCTCCCTGTGGCATTTTCTTATCCTTTATAGGCTCATGTGTGCCTACTATATACAGCCCATATCTATGATTATCGTTTTTCAAGTAAGTACCAACTAGCTGTTTTACTAGTCCTTCCTCTAGTTTTTCAAATGTCCAGTTTTCGTATAACTTGACTTCAATTGAAATAGGATTTATGCCTGATTTTTCTACTCTTATATCTGGTCTAGCTAAATTATCTATTTCTTCTTCTTGTGGAACTTTATAAAAACCATTAGACCTTCTCTCTAGCTCTAGTTTAAGAAACTTTCTTAATTCGCTTTCATGATCACCTTTGCGATAATAATTCCTCAAGCTACTCTCACCGGCTTCAACGTCGTTCTTAATTTCTTTTACTTTATTAAGCACGAAGTGATACAGCTCATGATCTGACATTGGCTCTTTGACATTATATGTTTCAAAATCTAAAACTTCATTTACAGTCCACTTTTGCTTACTTAATTGTTTTTCTTTTCTGTCAATTAATAAGTTTGTATATCGTTCTCTATAATCCTGATTATTAGGCTTGTTTTTAAAACGAATTAAAAACTCATCAACTAATGAGCATTCTCTTTTCAATAATTCACTTAGTAAATAGCTTCTAAATTGCTGTGCATTATCACGTAAATTGGGAGAATAACCACCTTTGTGTTGTAAATCATCTTTAGGGTTGACTTCAAAAAAAACTAAATCGTATAATTGAATGAGGTTTTCAGTTTGAATTTCTATAAATGGCTTCTCCGAATCTAAATACTGCCTTTCTACTTCATTTGCTCCGATTATTTTAACTAAAAGATTTTTGATAATACCACCCGAGTTTATTTGCCTATAAAGATTTAAAAACTCATTAGTATCATTGAATAGCAAGTATTGTAAAAAGAAAATCAGCTCATTTTCATATTCACTAAAACTGTTTTTATTTATAAGATATTTTAATTGATTAATTGAATAATTAACTAGTAGTTCATTCGCTACTTGAAGATTCTGAAGTGTTATAAAAATCGTTTTTAAAACAAAAAAGTCTTTGATTTGATTATTCTTTATTGCAATTATTAGTTCATTTACAAATAAGTTAGAGACATTAGGATTGTAAGAGAGACGTTTTAAAATACCTGATTTTTGAAAGCCATTAATTAGCTCATCTTCTAAAATTGGTAGTAATGTAGCCTTAACCAATTCTCTTTTTAAATTAATGCTCTCATTTAAATATGTTGCAAAACCATTTAATTCATATAAAGCTAAAACTGTCAGTAGTTTGATTTTTTCCTCATCCTGTTTAGAGATCTCAAGAATGTTAAGCTCTAACATCTGCTCAATTATTTTCATTTTATTGTACTGAAAATAATTCTCTATTATTTTATTTTCAGAGTCCATAAAATCTTGAATCTTCAATGAGACATACCACCTTTTAAATAAAATTTTTAAAGCCCACAATTCGACTTGAGAAAATTCGATTTCCGAATTAATGCTAACCTTTTGAGTCTCTTTGTAATTAATAACTCTTATTATTACACTCTCAATATCATCTTCACTAAGCTGTGGCAGTATTACTTTTATTATCAATGATTTTGAAGAATAAAATTGCTTTTTATTATAGTCTAACCACCACGAAATTTTTCTTATTTTCTGGAAAAACTTATTATCACCAATATAATAATTTAAACACCCCTTTAACAAACCTCTAATCATCTTATCAAAATGAATACCATGGGATTTTGATACTTTTA
>SBGQ01000118.1 GCA_006226965.1 bacterium
CAAATAAAATATTATTCTACACAAGAATTTCGAAAGCCGAAAAAAAAAGCGTTTCCAATTTAAGTTCAAGGACTTAGCAAAATTTCATCATTTCGGACAAATTAATCTTTTAACTTTAAGCGTTCGCAGAAATCCAGCAGAATCACAATTGGGATTATGAAACGGCTAGCAATTTCACTTCTTTTTCTTACAGCGATTTCACTCGCAAGTTCAATTCAACAGGCTTATGCTCAAGGCAAACTCCGTTTTGACATCGATAAAGAGCAAAAAACATTCGCCTCATTTTACATCAGAACCACTTCTTGGCTACGTTATTCGGAATTAAATCCGGGTTCAACCATCTATAACGAACCCACTGATTCGTACACCGATTTCTCAATCCGAAGATTTCGTTTCGGAGTAAATGCCCAACTCACGCCAAAACTATACACCAGTTTGATGTTAGGCGGAAACAATATCAACATTCACACAAGCAAAACCTTTAACATCCATGTTCTCGATGCTTATACCGAATATGCGTTTTCTAATGCCTTTGAATTAGGTATAGGAAAATCATCTTGGGTCGGGTTAAGCCGTTGGGATATCCGAAGCAGTAAAAGTTTGATGGGCTTAGACGCTCCTCTTTTTTCACTCAATACTGTTGACAAAACCGATGATATCGGTCGCGTTTTCGGCATATTTGCCAAAGGGAAAGCAATGAAATTCGATTACAGAGTTTCCGTTTCTCAGCAGCTCACTCCGCCGCAAACAACGACAAAAGCCGATGCCGACTTCGCCTATCACGCTCCTAGAATGAAAACATCAGGTTATGTTAAATATCAATTCTTGGATGAAGAAAGCAACAAATCGGCATACACAACAGGTACTTATCTGGGAAAAAAATCTGTCTTAGCCCTTGGCGCAGGGATCATGTATCAGCCGAGAGCACTATGGACAGATGCCAATGCAGGAATAGCAAACGCTGCGATTGATACTGTTTATCATGCCTTATTTCATTGGGCAGCTGATATTTTTTACGATGCACCAATCGGAACCAACGGCTCTGCTATTACTTCTTATTTAGGTTTTTATCAGTTTGATTTCGGCCCTAATTATGTTCGTAATGTAGCGGCTAACAATATTGCCAACGGAACAATCGCCTCACAAGCAATCTACAACGGGAATGGTACTGCTTTTCCGATGGTCGGCACAGGCTCAAACTGGTTTTTCCAATTAGGTTATCTCTTACCTAAAGACTTGTTAGGCAAAGACAATGGTCAGCTACAGCCTAATATTGCCGTACAATATGCGAACTGGGAAAAACTGGACGATCCAATGCTTGTTTATGAGCTCAACGTAAACTGGTTTTTTAAAGGACACGATAACAAACTCACTTTCGGTTATCAAAGTCGCCCCTTATTTCACGTGCAAGCCAACAGCGAAATTAAAAGCTACAAACGCCTCGGCATGTTCATTATGCAATATCAAATTGAAATAAACTGACAATCATACCAAAACTAATAATTCAAAAGCCACTTACATTAGCACTGAAGTGGCTTTTTTTATGGATTTCATTAAAAACAGGATTTCTGGCATAATCTCAAATCTTTAATGAATTCTGCCTCTAAATATGGTATATTTCTCAGCTATTGAAACATGGACCTCCAGACCAAAATTGGCGTGGAAAAAGAACTTACTGCACGGGAAGTAACCGTAAACATACTTACACAATTTGAGAAAACGCATCGTATCGAAGATGCGGAATTAAAAGAACTCGTTGGGCAAGACCGTCAACAAGCCAACGAACTCATTCAGGGCATTTTACGCCGAAAATTATATCTCGATTTTCTTATCGGCGAATACAGCCATGTAGCTGTTAACGACATGGAAATGAAATTCAAAAATATCTTACGCTTAGGTATTTATGAATTGTTGTTCATGGACGGAACCCCTGATTACGCAGCTATCAACGAAGCTGTAGAATTAGCAAAAACATTGATTAGCGGTAAATCCGGTGATTTGGCAAATGCTGTATTGCGCAAAGTTCAGCGTGATGTTGCCAACTTACCAAAGCCGGCTCATGCTGATAGAACCGAATTAGTTTCTGTTACATTTTCTCACCCTGAATGGATGGTTAAACGTTGGGTTGAGCGTTTCGGCGAACGCGAAGCTTTCCAACTCATGCAGGCAAACAACCATCGCCCACATTATTACTTGCGCGTAAACAATATGAAGACTCAAACCGAGAACTTCAAATTGCGCATGGATAAAGCAGGTGTAAACTTCAAAGAAAGCGACTGGTTACCGGGCTTTTTCGAAGTAGAAACCCTAGCAGATATCGTTAAAAAAGGTTGGTTTGAAAAAGGTTTATGTCAGGTTCAGGATATTGCAGCAGGTTTCGCACCTTGGATTTTATCCCCTCAATCCGGTGAAACCGTAATCGACTTATGTGCCGCACCCGGAACAAAAACCATTTTTATGGCTGATATGATGGAAAACAAAGGTTCTATCTTATCTGTTGATATCAGCGCTAAACGCATTGAACGTATTGCTGAAAACGCTGAAAACTATGGTGCTGAAATCGTAAAAATTCAACGTGCTGATGCCACTGAAGAAACATTCAAACTCGCTGATGCCGTTCTTTTAGACGCCCCTTGTACAGGAACCGGCGTTTTAGCGAAACGTGCTGATTTACGTTGGAAACGTACCGAACAAGAATTAGAAGAAATCACCAAAACCCAATGGGAACTCCTCGATGCAGCTGCGAACATGGTTGCTAAAAACGGACGTTTGGTGTACTCAACCTGCTCTATTGAACCGGAAGAAAACATGGAGCAAATCAAAAAATTCTTAGCTGAATACGACAACTTCGAATTAGAAGACTTAAGCGGTTATTTACCGGAAGACGTTCTTATCGAAGGTGGAAAAGCGTACCAAACCCTTCCTCATCTCCATCAGTGTGATGGCCATTTTGGGGTCTTGTTACGTCGTAAGCATTAATACTTCCCCCATTTTTATAAGGCGCTCTTCTTAAATGGGGAGTGCCTTTATTTTTTACAGAATTTGAGATTTTACTTTCATCACAATTATGCAAGAATTACCAAAACAATACGCCCCATCATCCATTGAAAATAAATGGTACGCTTTCTGGGAAGAAAACAAATTCTTCCATTCTGAACCGGACAAACGTGAACCTTATACGATTGTAATTCCACCCCCGAATGTTACAGGCGTACTTCACATGGGTCATATTTTGAACAACACTATTCAGGATATTCTGATTCGTCGTGCCCGACAATTGGGCAAAAATGCGTGCTGGGTTCCGGGAACCGACCATGCATCTATTGCGACAGAGGCAAAAGTTGTTCAAAAATTGCGTAAAGAAGGCATCAAAAAAGCGGATTTATCTCGTGATGAATTTTTAAAACACGCTTGGGAATGGACTGAAAAACACGGCGGAATCATTCTTCAACAATTAAAAACATTGGGCGCATCCTGCGATTGGGACAGAACCCGCTTTACGCTGGAACCGGAATTATACGATGCAGTAATCGAAGCTTTCATCGATTTGTACGCTAAAGGCTATATCTATCGTGGTAAACGTATGATTAACTGGGATCCGGAAGCTAAAACCGCCCTTTCTGATGAAGAAGTAATCTTTAAAGAAGTAAAGTCTAAACTCACTCATATTCGTTATCAAATTGAAGGCGAAGAAAATTACATCGTAATTGCAACTCAGCGTCCTGAAACGATAATGGCTGATGCAGCAGTTGCTATAAATCCCAATGACGAGCGATTTAATCATTTAAAGGGCAAACGAGTTATTATCCCGCTCATCAATAAAGCTATTCCGATTATTGAAGACGATTATGTTGATATCGAATTCGGTACAGGTTGCCTGAAAGTAACTCCTGCTCACGATAAAAACGACAATGAAATCGGTATTCGTCACAATTTAGAAGTAATTGACATTCTAAATCCTGACGGAACTCTAAACGCTGATGCTCAGATTTTGGTTGGTTTAGATCGCTTTAAAGCCCGTGAAGAAATCATAAAACTATTAGAAGAAGCCGGCGCATTGGATGGCGAAGAAGAATACACCACAAATATGGGTTATTCAGAACGTACCGATGCCGTAATCGAACCCAGACTTTCGCTTCAATGGTTCATGAAAATGGAAGAAATCTCCAAACCTGCACTCGATGCTGTTGTTAACGGAGAAGTAAACTTCCATCCGAACAAATTTGTAAACACCTACAAACATTGGATGGAAAACATCCGTGATTGGTGTATTTCTCGCCAATTATGGTGGGGACAACGTATTCCCGCTTGGTATATAAACGGCAGCGAAGAAGAATACGTAATTGCAAAAACCGAAGATGAAGCTTTAGAAAAAGCACGCAAAAAGACCGGAAATGCCCAATTACAAGTATCTGACATAAAACAGGATGAAGATGTATTAGACACTTGGTTTTCTTCTTGGTTGTGGCCAATGAGCGTTTTCAACGAAAAAGACCGCGATTATTATTATCCGACAAACGACTTGGTTACGGCGCCGGAAATCATGTTTTTCTGGGTTGCCAGAATGATAATTGCCGGATTTGCTTTCGAGCATCAGAAACCGTTTTCGAACGTGTATTACACCGGAATCGTGAGAGATAAAAAACGTCGCAAGATGTCGAAATCATTGGGCAACTCTCCTGACCCGCTCGATTTAATTGCCAAACACGGCGCCGATGCGGTTCGAATGGGAATGTTATTCTCCTCTCCTGCCGGAAACGACTTATTGTTTGATGAATCCCAAATCGAGCAAGGTCGCAATTTCGCAAACAAAATTTGGAACGCTTTCCGCTTCTTGAGTATGAATCGTCAAGATGGGTTTACCTATTCTTCTGATTTAAACATTGATGCCAATAATTTAGTTGATCGTTGGATGCTTGGCCGTGTAAATGACACGATTGAAGCCATGAACGACGATTTTGACAAATTCAGAATAAACGACGCGCTCAAGAAAATTTATTCGCTCGTTTGGGATGATTTCTGTGATTGGTACATCGAATTGATTAAATCGGAAACCTACGGTGAACCGATTCCTCAAGAACGTTTAGCTACTGCATTTGCCATTTTTGAGCAATTGATGAAGTTATTGCATCCGTTTATGCCGTTCATTACAGAAGAATTGTGGCATGCTATGAAAGAGCGCGATGTAAAAGATGCCATTATAATTTCGAGCTGGCCAAAACCGATTCAAACGGATATAGCCAATGCGGAATCGGTAAAAGCATTTGAAGCCATTCAGAAGGCAATTTCGTCACTTAGAAACATTCGTGCTGAAATGAACATTCCGCCGAAAGTGAATTTTAACTTGGTGATAAAAACCAAAAATGAATCGGCGACTTCGCTTCTGACCCAAAACGAATGGGTTTTCCGCAAGCTGGATTCAATTGGAACCTACGAAACCGGAACTGCTGTTCAGAAGCCTAAAGCATCTGCTTCTGCGGTTGTTGACGGCAACGAGTTTTATATTCCATTGGAAGGCATTGTTGATTTCGATGTGGAAAAAACACGTATTTCAAAAGAAATCAATCGTTTAGATGGTTTCTTAAAAAGCGTTGAAGCCAAATTATCGAATGAAAAATTTGTAGCGAATGCACCGGAAGATGTTCTTGCCAACGAACGCAAAAAACAAGCTGATGCATCCACTACGATTGTAAAACTCAAAGAAATTCTGGCTGATTTAGTTTGATTTTGATTCGAGCGTCGTTTTTTCGGCGCTCGAAATTTTATAAAAGTATGCGTTTACGCGTACAACCTTATTCGCAAAAGGGATAGCAGTGAGCTCCCGCGAACGGATAGCCCGACCCGGAACGAGCGCAGCGAGTGAAGGGATTGCCCAAATGAAAAGGTTTAAAGGTAACAGGTTAATAGGTTTAGAGGAAAATGCACCTTTAAGCCTCTATCCCTTTCAACCTTTTCTAAATAAACCTCTTTTTATGAAAAACTTTACTCTTTTCGATTCCGATTCTCCTCAACCACCAAAATCTGACATATTAAAGGGGTTAAATCCTCAACAAAGAGAAGCAGTGAGCCACACTCATGGACCTTTGTTGATTATTGCAGGCGCCGGATCCGGAAAAACACGAGTGCTCACTTTTCGAATCGCGTATTTGTTACAGCAACGAGTTACGGTTCCGCACGAAATTTTGGCACTTACGTTCACCAATAAAGCGGCGAAAGAAATGCAGGAACGTATCGGAAAACTCGTGGGTGAAGAGGTTTCTAAGAAATTGTGGATGGGGACGTTCCACTCCGTTTTTTCAAAAATTCTGCGTTTTGAAGCGGATAAGCTCAATTACAATTCCAACTTTTCGATTTACGATACCGACGATTCCGAAAAAATTGTAAAAAGCATTTTGGCTGAACTCAACTTCGACGCTAAAGAAATTAAGCCGCGAACCATTCGCAATAAAATAAGCTCTGCGAAGAACGAACTTATCTCCCCTGACGAATTTAAACGCAAATTTATCAGCTCAACTATGGATGATATTGCAGCACAGGTTTATCCTTTATACGAAACTCGTCTGCGTAAAAATAACGCCATGGATTTCGATGATTTACTCGTTAAACCGATTGAGTTATTCCAAAATCATCCGGAAATCCTTGAAAAATATCAGGATCGATTTAAGTTTATTTTGATTGATGAGTACCAGGATACCAACCGCGCCCAGTACACGGTTACCAAACTATTGGCGCAAAAACATCAGAATATTTGTGTGGTTGGTGATGATGCTCAGAGTATTTACGCCTTCCGTGGTGCCGACATTTCGAACATTCTAGATTTTCAGAACGATTATCCGAACGCTAAAAAAGTCCCGCTTGAGCAAAATTACCGTTCGACTCAAGCTATTCTTAAAGCGGCGGACTCCATTATAAAAGTGAATTCCAAACAGTTGGATAAAACCCTGTGGACAGAAAATCCGCTTGGTGAAATGATTGTTTTGCTTGAAAGTTACAATGAGCGTGATGAAGCTACGCGCGTTGCGTATCACATTAATAATTTGCGGATGCGAAATGGCTACAAGCTGAATGAATTCGCCATTTTGTATCGAACAAACTTTCAATCTCGTGTTTTTGAAGATGCCTTGCGCAGTAAAAACATGCAGTATCAATTGGTTGGCGGACTCTCCTTCTATCAACGAAAAGAAGTGAAAGACGCTTTAGCCTATTTAAAGTTGATGGTGAATCCGCGCGATGAGGAAAGTTTAACGCGCATCATTAACGAACCGCCGAGAGGTATCGGAGCAAAAACGCTGCAATCAGTTACGGAAGAAGCTCGTCGTTACGATAAAACTGTTTGGGAAGCTATGCAGGAAGTGGAATCACTTTCTGTTCACGGTGGCGGAAAACGTGCTATCGAAGAATTTGTTAAACAGATGAAAGGTTTTCAGGCGAAAGTCGGTAAGGACAGTTTATACAATTTTGCCAATCATTTATTGAATGATAGCGGTTATCTAAAACAATATGTTGAAGAAAACACTGATGAAGCGCTCTCTCGCCGCGATAACGTGATGGAATTACTGAACAACATGGCGTTTTTTGAAAAACGTAATCCGGGTGGTTCTCTCAGCCAGTTTTTGCAGGAAATCAGTTTGTTTACCGATTCGGATAATTTCGATGAAGATAAACCGGCAATTACGATGATGACGATTCATGCTTCAAAAGGTCTGGAATTTCCGGTTGTTTTTGTGGTCGGTATGGAAGAAGAATTATTCCCGATGAAAGCCCGAAATGCCAGTGATTTGGTTGATGTTGAAGAAGAGCGGCGTTTGTTTTATGTAGCCATCACCCGAGCACAAAAGGAATTGTATTTTTCGTATGCACGTGGTCGTTTCAAATTCGGTGAAGAAAAAGCGATGATTCGTTCGCGATTTTTGAATGAAATCGATGCATCGTTTGTCCGCACAGAAACAGGCGCAACAATTAAGCAAAGCGGTAAACCGGAACTTAGACAAAACGCCGATGCATACTCAACCAAAAGTTCTTCTTCCTATTCGGTTGAGTATGATGAGCCGCGCGGAAAATCGTCATTATTTTCTAGTAGCGCTTCCTCAAATTCCCGTGTTGTTTATGATGATAGTCAGGAACAGGATTTTAGGGTAGGCGTTAACGTGTTACATCCCAAATTTGGGAAAGGAAAGATAGTACAGACTGAGGGAAGCGGCGAAAACGCCAAAGTAACGGTGTATTTTCAGACAGCGGGACAGAAAAAATTACTGCTCCGATTTGCCAAACTACAACTTTTGGGATGATTTTTGCCCATAATATCCGCCTGAAATCTTGTACAGGTTAATTATAGAACTCAACAGTATACGTTTTTGCCACGCATCATCTTAATCATGCTAGTTATTCTTACGGGAGTACGCGTAGTTTCTGCTCAGAATCTTACGCATACGCATGCTGTTGCCTTATCAGGCGGCGGAATCTCTCTTGTAGACGGCGTGGGAAGTTTGAGTTTAAATCCGGCAAATTTGATGATGAAATCGTACAAAAACGGTAGAGTCATTGAACTACCAGGTTGGGCATTGGAAAGTGTAAACGGCAATTTAAGCACAAATAAAGACGAATTTTCCTTCCGTTGGCTCGAACCTGTTTTATCAGATTCTCTTTTATTCGATTCTTCTTGGCTTACACCAATGAGTTTTAACGATTTTGGTACAGAACAAAACAAGACTCAACGTCGAAATTCAACCGTAACTCTATTAGGTGCCAGTTTCGCAAATTCAAGTTTATCTTGGGGTATTCAAGCACGAAACAGAAGTCTCGGCTTATCCACTATCGACAAAAACTTATACTCGTCTTCTGTACCAATGGCAGGAGAAATTCAGCGAAATTATTCACAAACAAATCTGAATTGGAATGAAATTACAGTTGGGTTTGCAACTACCTTGGATTACGTTCAGGGATTATCCAGTAATCTCAATCAAATCTATTTTGGTTTGAGTGCATCTTATATGATGCCTTATTCCTATTTAGAAATGGACGCTTCTGAACAGGTATATTCTACTGATGCCTTGTATAAAATTCAGTCGCTGCAAGTAACAAGTGCCGGAAATGCGAATAGCTTGATTCAAAATTTGGCTGAGGGAAATTCATCAGCATGGAATGGTGTCTCTAAATCGTTGTCTTCTCTTCCAACTTCAATCGGATGGGGTTTAGGAATCAATTTGGGTATGACTTACGAGATTCCTTTTTTATCCAGTTATGCTCAAGTTAGACATCACGAACCGGTAACACGAGCAATACGATTCGGTGCCAGCATTACGGATATTGGCTATGTAACCATCAACAAAAATCTGACTTCCAGAACGATTGCGCGAGATTCAACTGCTTTAGTTGCAGCATCAACTCTCCCTGCTCTTAATTTTACTGTTAATTCCAGTCTTACAGATATTTATTTGTTTTTATCTCAACAGAGTCGTTTAAACTCACCCAAGCTTGTAAGTGAAAACTCAGAATCAATTACCAAGATCTTACCTATGCAGGCGCATGCCGGTATTTCGATTAGTTATGATTGGCTAAAACTCGGCGCTGATGCTCATTATGGTTTAAACACTTCTCTTGGAAACGAACAAACGCTCAGTTTAACTCTATTTTCTGAGCTCTATGTACTCCCATTTTTACCGATTAGAGCCGGATTACTTTCACAAGGTACAACGGTTAAACAAGTATCTGCGGGTATGAGCTTTCAACTGCTATGGTTTGCTTGGGATGTTGGTGTGGCGTATGATTATTCTCATGATATGAAAATTAACACCCCTTCGATGATTGCGGGAACTGGTTTAAGAATTCGATTCTAATTCAACACAAAAAAGGCTGCCAATTGGCAG
>SBGQ01000100.1 GCA_006226965.1 bacterium
ATTTAATTTGTGATAATGACCATTTTTCCCGTCATTCTTTTCTTCAATATATGTTTTAAATGTCCATTCTATAATGTCAAGTTGTTCATCATCTTCTTCATCATCATTTTCGTTCGCTGTCTGATTTAATGGGTTTTTGTATTTATCTCTTTCTGGAAACAAGTCTAAATATGCTAATAGAATACTTGTCAATCTCTGTTGTCCGTCAAGAATAAGGTTTTGAAGTTTGTTTCCTATATTTAATGCTCCAATTGTAACCGGAGGGATGAATTGTTTGTCCTTCAAAGCCTTAATAAAATCTTGTACCGCATCTTCCTTCCACACAAAATGACGTTGATAATTAGGCAGAATAATGTTTTCTTTTAATATCAAGTCAATCCAGTGTTTTAAGGAATATTCTCCATAATATACTTTGTTCTCCATAATTTAAAGAATCTGTTCGTTTCTGTTTATTTGGTTATTTTAATGGTACTATCTTGTTTTTAAGCTTGCCGATAACGTTTTGCCGCTTGCCGCAGTGGGGGATTTCGGAGCACTAAACTGTCAACCAAGCACAAACTTTGATAGAAGCACTGCACTTGATTTAACCACGTCAGCCCCCATTGCGGCAAACGGCTGTTAGCGGAAGTACTTTTATGTCAATTGTCCATTAATTTTAAAAGTTTTGCCAACTGCTCGTTTTCAATAACATCTATAGCAAAAGAATATTTTTCATTTGCTCTTTTTATTTCATTTAGTAGACTCTGTGAACAACTCTTTGCAGTAATAAATACAACCGCACAATTAGAGAAGTGGAAGAATGGTCTAAGTAGTTGATAAAAAACATCAACAGAAACGGAACCTGACTTTATTTCTTGACCTGTTTTAAAAGGCATACACAGATAACCCATATTGCCATTCACTTTTATCCTAAGTTCCATATCAGATATTTCAAACACACCGTGAGTTTTTTTCATTTCTCTTTCAATCTCATTAGTCGGTATATTGATGATACAATAAGCTAATTTTTTTCGTAATGTGTTGTCATCATATGAATGAAGCAGAGCAATTTCTTCTGGAGTAATCGCAACTGTTCCAATATTTCCAATACCATTATAATATGTTGGTAAAATCTTAGTAATGTCAACTTTGTCAAATTGAATATTTATTGTCAATTCTACTGGAGTTTGAGAGGTTTCAGCTAAATAAATTGCTGCAATACGAATGAAAAGTGCTGCATCCAAAGTTCTCAAAGTCTGCATTTTTTCATATTCCAATAGAATGCTTTCGAAATGTTTAATAAAAAGTTTTTTGTCAAGGATTGCCCAATTAATTAGAACTCTTAATTTTTGCTGAATACTAATTTTTGTTATATCTCTATCAAGATTTATTGTAGGTGTAAAATTTGAGTCAGCTAATTTGGCGTTGAAATACAAAAACTGTTGGTGAAATAATGAAAGAGATAAATTACTTTCCATTAATTCTATGATTTCTTTTTTGTTGCAAATTTTATCAATTAATAGGTTTACACGACTTAGCAACTCATCAATCGCAGGATGGTATTTAGGATGAGCAGACTCAAAATAGTAAAAAATCGTTTGATGCAAGTTTAGCAAGTTGTATAAAGTTGGCTGAAATACTTCTGAAACATTTTTATCTATAACGAATGAAATCCCATCAAGAAGTTGAGGCATCCTTTCGATAAAGTAATCATCAGTAGAACCACCAATTCCATCTAATCCAAGTTGATAAGAACGAATTCTAGTTAACATTGAAGCAGATTCAACGTTTGTTCTTCTCAATATCTCTTCTTTTTCATCTAAATCTTTAATTATTAATTTTTGTTTGGAATAATAGTAGTTTCCAAAATGCAATAACTTTTCAAAGATAATGTGCTCGCCAATCTTAAATATTCTTCTAGCAATAGCGTCTTCTTGAGTTTGAAGTGCAGCTGATGAAGACAACTGATAAAATGATTCTAACACTTCGTTTAACTCTCTTCGAGTCGTAAAAGCAATTGGTTGGTCATTGTTATGCTTATCAATAGTCCTATAATTAAAAGCAACAGATTTATTTATTGAGTCTTGTAAAATGTTAACTACTCTATCTTTCATAAATTAAGATTGCTGATTTTAAAATATCTGAAAGGAATAAACTATTTTGTTTTGTCAGCCTTTCAAATTCCTTTTCTGAAATACAAACAGGGTCAATGTTTTCTGTTAGAAAATTTAGTTTTACTTTTTCAGCTCTTTTGATTCTAGATACCCCTTCAAAATCATCGCTAATAATAAGAATATCCAAGTCTTTACCTGTCCCAATCGTTGAGCTTCCAAACAAATATGCTTTGGCAATGTCTAAGTTTTGTAATGGGAAAGTGAGTTCTGTCATAGTATTTCCGCTAACTCAGTTATATACGCAACTCTACATCATTTTTAATTTCGCTTTTTATCCGACTCTGTTTTCCGTAAACAACATAATAACATAGCTCTATGGAAATAAAACGCAATAAATGTGTCATAAAATCTGCAATGCGTATTTTTGTATATATTCGTTTATTTAATGTCTGTAATTAAGGGATTTGTCAGGTAATTACCAACTTAAATAAAGTGGTTTGTGAAAATTAATTTAGGGTTTTGGGCTTGAATAAGGTGGGGATATATTCATTTCAAGAAATCCGAATCAGAGCGGATTGGTGTTTTTGCATCAGGTTTGGGCATAGGTTTTTGCAAAAGGGATGCGGCGGGCTTGGTGCGAGTGAAGCGAGCACGGAGCGTGGCTACGCGACCCCAAAGCAGCCCGACCCGAAACGAGCATCAGCGAGTGAAGGGATTGCCCTATTGGAAAAGGTGTAAAGGTTTAGAGGTATAGAGGTTTCAGGTGGAGGTTTGCCTCGTTGGCTTGTACGCTTCGCTAAATGAGTTTTCAATTGTTGCTTAGAATTCGGCTTGCGCCACAATGACGTTTTACTTCGTTCGGTTTACGCTTCGCTCAGATTCGTTTGTAAATTGTACGAGATGCCCGAACACGTCGGGCATGACGAAATTTCGCTTCGCTCGGGAGAATGGGTAGTATTTTATAAAGATCCCGAAAGTTTTCAGGCTGTCGTTTACTTTGTTCGGTTTACGCTTCGCTCGGATTCGTTTGTAAATTGTTCGAGATGCCCGAACGTGTCGGGCATGACGAAATCTCGCTTTGCTAAATTACGATTGCAGGTGCTTCATAGATCCTGACTTTCGTCAGGATGACGGTGATACGAAGTGATACACTGTACTACAAAGTAATATGACATTTAATATCACGATTTAAGCTAAAATCCTGACATCTGACATCTGACATCTGACATCTGATACCTGACACCTGACACCTTCTCAACAAGTTATTTCACCAGCAGCGCCTTTTTTAACACAAATTCATTTCCGTAACGAAACTGAACCATGTATAAACCGGCTGCATACGTGCTAAAATTCAATCGAACTTGTTCGGTAGAGCCTTGTTTTGTTGTTGTGCCTGTCGCCATTTGTTGACCCAAAACTGAATAAACCGTCCAGTTTATGTCTCCTTTAAATGTACCGTTTAGGCTAAACGATGTACTTGGGTTAAACGGATTCGGAAAGGCTTCACTTATGCTTAAGTCACTCGGTTTTTCAAATAATTGCTCGATAGAAGTGGTAACCGGACGCTTGATTAAAATGGAATAGGTAGTGGCTTCGTTCGTTTTTAACACAGGTTGGTAATGCAGTGGAATGGATTCAGTGGCAAGCAATTTGTTCTGAGAGATTTCCAAGGTTACGCCATCAAAAAGTGGTGTTTCTGTGATTCCATCACTCCAAAAAACAAGAAAATCCTGCTTAGTAATGCCGTTTATAAATACCTTAACCGAACCGTTCAGATTACTTAAATGAATCGGGATGCGGAGTTCTTCGAGTCCGTTTAGGTTTATATGCTGATTTTGATACGCAGTTTTTTCATCATCTACAGAATAAAAACGAATGCTTTTGGTATCGAACGGCTCCAAGTACAACGCATCTTCAGCGTCGTAAGCATTACTCGACCAATCATCAAACACAAAAGAAACTTCCGATTGATAGGTATTTTCCGTGGCGAGTAATTGAATCATCGGCAAAGAAACAGTCGATTTTTGCAGAACGCGGGAAGAGGTGCTTTCAACCGCTGAACGTGTAATTTCTATATCAGACGTTGAAACGGAAAGTTCATCTAATTTCACCCAAAACCCTTGAAACGGCGCAATCAATTCCTCGGAATCGGCTGCATAGGTATCGTAACTCATACCGGAAGCATTCCAAACGTACATATTTTGGTTGAAGGATTTCGAGGAAGCCGTTTCAAGTGCATCAAGTAATGAACTCACAGAAACCGCACGGTCAAAAGGATTTTGAAGCAATACCCAGCCTTCGTCGGTGTTTATGGTTCCTGAACTGTTCAAATCGGGCGCATGTAAACGCATCGTAGCTGAAGTGGATGTGGTAAAGCCCTGAACCGAAACCGATTTTGGAAATCCGCCCTGAATGCCTGCGGTATTCAAATCGTCATCCTCAAATAAATAAATGATATGGCCTTGTTGGTTCGTGGCGGTTGAACTTGCGTTGGTGATGGCTTCAAAACTGCCGTTTGCGGTGTTCCAAGCATAAATATTCGGACTACCGGTGCTTATTGTTGCTCCCGTAAATCCCTGAGTAAATACATCTCCGTAAACATCTGCATAACTTAAACCGAAGGGTAGGGCGCTCATTCTCCAGCCGGCTTCATCACCTGCAAAATCGAGTGCAAAAGCATCATCCGAGAAAAACACACGCGCTACTAAAGATGAGTCATCAATAAACGGATTTCGGTTTCCCTGCCAGATTTCAACTTTATCGTTACGAGCTTCCTCCAGGGAATCTACCGGATCCTGACGATGCCATTCGAGTAAGGTGTTTTTCATACCGTTAAAAAATACCGGATTATCGATAACGGCGAGCATATTGGCATCATCTTTATACATGGAATAGAAGTAAAAAATGGCACGGGCAACATCACCTTTAGTTTGGTCGCGCGGTTCAAAACCTGTATTCGATTTGAATTTAGAATATTGATACTGCTCTTCGGATGCAGGCGGAGTTGTTAATCGTGAAGCGCCTAAATACCAATAGGTTACATCGGCTTCATCAATATTCATGAACGGATAATTCGAACGGTCGCCGTTTGCCTGAATTTTTGCCGCAAATAAATGATGCAAATCGTACACCATCGGCCCTGCTTCGGAAAAACGTGATTGAGGCCACAAGTGCTCTGCATTAATTCCTGCGCCACTTTGGTAAACCTGAGTCGATGCCGTTACTTCGGTATTCGTAGAATCATATGTTGCGGTGAATCCTGTGTAGAGTCCATACACTTGATCGCCCGAAATATCCACTTTGGAATACAAATATTGTCGGGAATTGTCGTAATTCTTGCCTGCACTTTGCGAGTAATAAAAATAATCGCGCAAATAGCTAATGAGATACGAACCCGATAAACCGTGTCCTAACTGTGAAGAACTATAATCAACAGGAGTGTTATCGCCGGGCTGAGGCGGTAAATCCGGCAGTGTGGGTTGTGCATAAATCGGTAAGCTAAGAGCCGTAAAGAAGAGCAATAAAACGAAGCGACGCAACATCATATAACAAGATTAATTCTGAGCATGAAAGATAGGTATTGATGTGGTAACTCGAATAATTTTCTCAAAATCTTAACATTGGAAATACAGGACTTAGAGCACGTTGAGTTTTTTAAGGCCGTAGGTTATTTAATCTATGTTTCTTGAAAAGAAATTGGTTGTCGCGAAGTTTTTCGATGATGCTTTAAACCAAAAAAAATTGAAGTAAATAATCAAATGTATGAGTGAAGAATAGACAAGACGAAGTCTGGAATGGGACCAAAAAAAAGGCGAATTGGAAACCAATTCGCCTTCATGAATCATCGCATTAACGAATTAAGCAATACTTACCATTTCGATTTCAAAAATGAGGTCTTTGCCTGCTAAATCGTGGTTAGCATCTAATGTAACTCCGGCTTCAGTTACTGCGGTAACTGTTACAGGAATCTGTTGACCTTGCGGGCCGCTTACAGCCAATCGGTCACCGATTTGAGGATTTAAACCTTCGGGAACTCCTGCTGCCGGGATATCAATTACTAAATCATCTCGGCGTTCACCGTAAGCTTCCATGAACGGAATAGTTACAGTTTGTTTGTCGCCGATTTTCATTCCTTCAACAGCACGGTCGAATCCGGCAATCATTTGTCCGGCGCCAACTGTAAATCCAAGGGGTTCACGTCCTTCTGAGGAATCAAAAACGGTTCCGTCAGTTAATTTTCCAGTGTAATGTACTTGGACGTTATCGCCCTTTTTTACTTCTTGCATGATATACTATTTGGTTTTTATGAGTTTTGAGTAGTTTCGGTATGATTTTGCTCATAGATAAGATCATCTACTTCAGCAGGGTCAACACCACGCCATTCCGCCAATTGATTGATAATGATATCACGAACCTGATCGCGTAACATCGGAATATCTTCCTTTTTTAAATGTGCGGTTTCAATAGGCTCGAGAACCTTTAATTTAACATTACTTTCGCCTGTAAATACCCAACTATGTTTAGGGAGCGCGTTACTTGTTCCGTCAATTACCAAAGGTAAAATCGGAATTTTGTTGCGTACAGCTAAAATGAATGCACCGTCAGTAAAACGAATAACACGTCCTGTTTTAGAACGAGTGCCTTCAGGGAAGAAAATCACGGAGGCGTTTGCACGTAAATTATCTTGTGCGATGAAAATGGTTTTCTCTCTTTTGCCTTTTTGAGAGCGATCTACGGGTATGTCTCCGGCCCAAGTCATCATTCTTCCGATAACCGGAATTTTGAATAATTCTGCTTTGGCAATCCATTTCATTTCCCAAGGAAGACGAGAAATAATCGGGATATCAGCATTGGAAAGGTGATTACAAACAATCACATACGGATTACGTGGATTTTCAGGGAATTTTCCCGAAACTTTAATTTTCCAGGCAGGATTTACGTAGGTCATTGCAGCCCCTACATAGCGAAAAAAACGACCTGTTCTGTATTTTGCAGGGTCACGATCAAACAAATAAAGAATTCCCACCATTGGGTACCAAATAACGAAAAGTAGGATAACGGCACCCCAGATATAAACGGATTTAATTCTATCGAACATTAAACGTATCAGCCAATTGTTGGATTTTTGAAGACGCAAAGATATGAAATCCTGAGTCGGGATGTTTTGCTTTATCAACAATAACTTTAGCGACTGTATTTGCCTGAATGGGTCGATAATTTTTAAATGCTCCCACTAATAACGGCGAAATTAGTTTGCTGATTTGTATTCCGATTTTTTCACCCAATCTAAATTCAGAGCGATTTCCCATTAAAGCTGCCGGTCTTAAACAAAGTGCAGATGTGAAATTTAGAGCTTTAATCATTTCTTCCAATTCACCTTTGGTTTTTAAATAAAACACAGAAGAAGAAGCATCAGCACCGATTGAGCTAACAAGAATGAATTGTGTAGCGCCGCGTTTTTTTGCTTTCTGAGCGAATAATAAGGGTAGATGATAATCAACAAATCGAAATGCTTCCTGAGAGCCGGCTTTTTTAATAGTTGTACCTAAGCAACAAATTACAATCTTCGGATCCGGCAAAGAAACTGTCGGATCGGGTAAATTAAAATCGATTTCAATTTCTCTGATGTTGTTGAAATTGCCTTTGGTTTTGCGAACCGGACATATTGTTTGTTTACCCAAGAGCGAATCTTCATCTAAAAGATGCGCCACTTCAGAACCTGTTAAACCGGTTGAGCCGAGTAGCCAAATCATTTTACAGGACCAACTAAGGTGTACAATATGTAGGTTGAGACAATCTCACCTGATTCGTCTTTAATTTCAACATTAATCTCAATGTCTTGCTTTTCATTGGTTTCCAAAACAGGAGTCTGAGCTGTTGCGGTTATAATTCCACGAGCTTTTTTTAAGTATCTGATGTCGAAGCCTTTTACAATTAAGCGTGCATCGCCCGGCATGCCCGCAAATAAAGCTAAATTACCCGCAAATTCGCCTAAATTGGCAATTGCTAAGGCATGAATCGACCGAAGATGATTTCGAATTGCTCGACGTTCTTTTAGGCTTACAACTGCTAAGCCGGGCTCGAGATGTTCTATTCTACTTTTTATACTTCCGGTGTAGGGGATATATACTCGTAGAATCCAATTGTAAATGGCACGGCCAAACGGAAATTTGTTCGCTGTTTTCCAATATTCGTAGAGCGGTTGTTTAACTTTCGACATAATGCTGATTTTAGGTGTGACAGCAAATTAGCCGAAAGAAATCGAAATCAAAAACAACTGATAATTTATATGTCAGTTTCGTAAAATTGAACGAATAAGACGCAAAATCAGGTAAGAGGGAAGGGGAATTGTTAAGAAAATATTAAATCGATGCGTTTTACCCCAAAATATCCCTTTTTGTCACAAATCAACATAACAAAAGCAAAAATGCTGCGTATCCTGCACTCAACCATAGATAACCTCATATTGGTTCAGGCATCCTCCTCCCTATCGTTAGCTTCTAATCACCATTTAAGTCCTGAGCAGTATGAGGTTTCTTTTTTTACTCTTCTCTATTAAAAAAAGAACACCCCAGCCTGTAATAATCTGAATTAACATAGTCTTTAAAATCAGTTTCGGTGTAATGTATTCTTTCCAGACTATTCGAATCAAAGTTAATCTGTAATACATATCCATAGGGATTAATAAAGGAACTTGATGTTTGAGTAAAAAGGCAGGCTTCGAGGTCTTTATATGTAGCATCTAGTTTTATTGGGTCAAATTGAATACCCATAGCATAATAGCTATCACCACAGTAATCATCGCATAGTTCAATTAGCAGCTCTTCTTGGTTAACCCAGGATAGTGTGGAAAAATCTGTTGATTGAATAGTTGCCGATTTTAAAACGGAATAGGATTGTTGGGTATCGAGCAGTTCTATGCGAATGGAACATTCAGCAGTTGTTTGAACAACGGCAATGAGAGAACCGTCGGGGGATGGAATGGCCATAATTCGTTGGAAATTCCCAACTTTTGATTTACAACTAGTTGAATTAATAGGTTTAATTGTTTTTAAAAGATTGCCATCCAAATCCCATATATAAAAACTTTTCTCTTGTAAACCAGCCACTATATATCCGGCCGCTTTCATGTAAAACAGGATATTAACTTCCCCATCCATCAAATCAGTTATTGGAATGGGATTATTTAATAGTGTGTCTGCTTTAAATAGTTGAAATTGTTCATTTTTGATATCATTTCCGGATGGGTAAAGTGATTTGCTTTCCCATCTGCTGAAAATGTATGCGATGGAAGAATTATCATCACTAAATACGGCTTGGGTCTCAGATGTTTTAGTTTTCCACGAACCACAATGCGATAGACAAACAGATATACAAATCAATAAAATGAGCCTAAAGTAGTCTCGTCGATTAGCTGTGAACATGTAACTTTGAATT
>SBGQ01000039.1 GCA_006226965.1 bacterium
GGAATGGTTTTTGGTTTTGCATTATTGAAATTGTGGAAAGTTAAAGGGGAAGCCTACTAATGCCGGGATTCGGTAATTCATATCATTCATTTGGCACATCATTTCGAATGCAACCAATTGCCATTCGGAATATTATTGCGATTACAGTTATCAGTTACATTCTACAACTGTTAATAACTCCCTACACAGCTGCATTGGCATTTATTCCTGATTGGTGGATTACACTCACACAACCTTGGCGAGTAGTTACCTATCTGTTTCTTCACGGAAATTTCTTTCACATCTTGTTCAATATGCTGTGGTTATTCTGGATGGGAAAAGCTATTGAAATGGAAGTTGGTCCGCGTACATTTTCATCGTTATACTTTTTAAGTGGAATCGGCGGAGCGCTAATAAATTTAGTGTTAGCTGCTGTGTTGGGTACAACACCTGTTGTTGGTGCATCCGGTGCCGTTTATGGTGTTATGGTTGCCTTTGCTATGTTTCATCCCAATGCTCCGATTATGCTGTTCCTGTTACCGCCGCTTCCGGCTAAATATGTAATTGGCGGTATGATATTCATAGATGTGCTATTAGTAGGTGATAAATCAGCAGTTGCCAGAGGTGTTCATATTGGCGGTGCTTTAATCGGATTTTTGTTAAGCAGTGCAATAATAAAAGGCAAGTCAATAAGTGGCTGGGTCGATTTTTTGATGTATTACTATGTTCGTGTCGAGAATATTTTTAAATACATTTTTTCAACATCAAAAGGATTGGGTCAATCCAAACAAAAAGGTTCTAAGCCTAGAAATCCCAATATGCGTGCCGTTCAGGATGTAGAAATAATTGAAGAAGTCGATCAAAATGAATTAGACCGTATCTTGGATAAGATTGCCCATTCCGGCTATGAAGCGCTAACATCAGAAGAAAAGCGCATTTTATTTGAAATGAGTAAAAGAAGTTAAAATCAACCTATGAGTACCCTTATTAATCCCATCTCTCGTCGTGTTTCAAAACAAGTTTTCGTTGGAAATGTAGCTGTTGGCGGCGGAGCGCCGGTAGTAGTACAATCTATGACCAATACAGATACCGCAGATATAGACGATACGGTGAAGCAAATTATTCAATTACATGATGCCGGGTCAGAAGTGGTTCGAATCACCGTAAATAATAAAGAAGCAGCTGCAGCGGTGCCTTATATCATGGAAAAGCTCGACAAAAAAAATGTTGAGGTTCCCGTAGTCGGCGATTTCCATTACAATGGACATATGTTATTAACTCAATTTCCTGAGACAGCAAAAGCCTTATCAAAATATCGTATTAATCCAGGAAACACAGGAACACGTGAACGCGATAAAAACTTTTGTACCATAATTGAGCAGGCAATAAAATACGATAAACCTGTTCGTATTGGTGTGAATTGGGGAAGTTTAGATCAGCAATTATTAGCTGAGAAAATGGATACAAATAACGCTTTACTCGAGCCAAAATCATCCAAAGAAGTGATGATTGATACGATGATAGAGTCTGCACTTCGTTCAACGGCATTGGCAGAAGAAGTAGGTTTAGCATCAAACAAAATTATAGTAAGCTGTAAGATTTCAGGTGTTCAAGATTTAATTACCGTTTACACTCGTTTAGCATCAGTTTGCGATTACCCTTTGCACTTAGGTTTAACTGAAGCCGGAATGGGAATGAAAGGTATTGTGGCTAGTTCTACGGCACTTGCAGTTATTCTTCAACAAGGAATAGGTGATACAATCAGAGTTTCATTAACACCTGAGCCAAACGGAGACAGAGCCTTAGAAGTTCGTGTTGCTCAACAAATTTTGCAAAGCTTAGGATTGCGAAGCTTTTTGCCGCAAGTGACTTCCTGTCCGGGTTGCGGAAGAACGAAGAGTACTTATTTCCAAGAACTTGCAGATGAAATCCAAACGTACATTGTTGAAATGATGCCTATTTGGAGACAAATTTATCCGGGTGTTGAAGAAATGAACGTTGCGGTAATGGGTTGTGTAGTTAATGGCCCGGGTGAATCAAAGCATGCAAATATCGGGATTTCTTTACCGGGTACTTTCGAAGAACCCAAAGCGCCGGTTTATGTTGATGGTGAACATGTAACAACACTAACGGGTGAGGGAATCGGTAAGCGATTTAAAGCAATGTTAGAAGATTACATTATTAGCAGATACGCAATTCGTAGCTTATAAACGAGGATTTTCAGGGATTTTGTGTTGTGATTGATTCTCAGCAAGAATTATTTACAAAGATGTGTCAACACTTTTCATGCTTTTCTCTAGATTAGTTTTACTACAGAAAATTCCCGGATGTATGAAACAATTAATAAAAACTAATTATTGAAATTAGCTTTTAACCACGTTTAATAATAAGGTTGTTCCTTTTCCTACTGCTGAATCCCAGCTTAAATGGGCATCTATGGTTGAGGCACGGTGAGCCATATTTAACAAACCGTTCCCGCCTTCGAGATAATGTTTACTACGGTTTTCTTCTACTTCCTGCATATCAAAACCTTTACCGTCATCTTTTAAAATGACTGTCATTGAATGCTCATTTGCAGTTCCGGAAAGTGAAATTGTAGCAGGATTTCCGTGTACCACTGCATTTTGAATAGCTTCCTGCATTATGCGATAAATGGTAATGTATTGGAATTCAACACCTTGCCACGTATCAATATTCAAATCAACAATAAGGCGAATCGGTTTTTCAGATGCATCAATCTGACGATTAGCAACAATTTCCAAAGCGTGTGCGAGTCCGAAGTGTTGCAAACTCATCGGTTTTAAATCTTCCATGATCTGGCGGATTTCACGGCTTAGCTCATCTAATTCTTCTAAGGTTTGCAACGCTGTTTCAACGGTATCTTCACTGGTTGATTGATGCTTTTTATGCTGTAATTTGCGCATGGTAGTGCTAATCAAACCCAAGATATGGTCGTGAAGTTCTCTGGCAATTCGAGCCCGTTCTTCTTCAACTCCCTTCGCAAATGCTAAAGCTGCTTCTTTTTCACGCCGCTGACGCTCCTGAGCCAACTGACGCTCGCGTTTTACCATTTCTTCTGTAAGACGTTGTCTTTCAAGCGCAATTGCGGCCTGATGAGCAAGTGCTTCAAGAAGACTCAAATCATCATCCGTAAAAATTTTACCATCAATTTTGTTGATGACCTGTAAAACACCAATGTTTTGATTTGCATTAACACATAAAGGGACACAAATCAAACTTTGGGTATAAAAATCTTTTTCAATTAGATCGCCGCGAAAACGCTTGTCGGCTTTTGCGTCATTTATAATGAGTGCTTTTTGGTTTTGCCAAACCCAACCGGCAATACCTTCAGCATCAGGAATTCGCATGCCGGAAATTTTGGTACTAGCCGACCCTGTCGGATATTGAATAATGAGTTCTTTACTCTCTTCATCGTGTAAAATTAAAGAACTGGCTTCGCCGCTTAAGATGGTTTTGGCACTTTCCATAATTTCTCTTAACAACTCATCCGTTTTAGTTGCAGAGTTTATACGAGCCGTTAATTGTAAAAGTAATTGAGTACTTTCCTGTTGATTCATAGTTTGCTTAGAATTTAAAATAGCGACATTGCCTACAGAATGATTAATCATTTAGTTTCAAAACACAAATCAGTAATTAAAATATACCCTAACATATTGATTTCACATAAGATTAGGGCGGGTGTAAAGCACAGTTTATTCATAATTGTTGGTCTGTTACTGTCGTTTTCACAAGTTTTTGCACAAGATACAGTTCGATATCAGGCACAAGGCGTGCTTATTCAATCTTCGGCATTTCGTTTTGATAGTGTTTTTTCTGCAACTACTCGCGTTAATCTTTCTCAGACTCAACAACTTAGTTCCAGAAATACACAACTCGAAGATTTCCTTCGTTTTGTTCCAGGGGTAATCGCATCAGATCGGCAAAATCTTTCGGTGGGTGAACGATTTAGTATTCGAGGTAGCGGATGGCAATCGGCGTTTGGTGTTCGGGGTGTTCAGGTGTTTTATGAAGATTTGCCGCTTACCACTTTGGATGGACAAACCATGATGGAATTGATTGATCCCCAGCGAGTTACTGATATAAACGTGTTCAAAGGGGCATCATCGGCATATTTCGGAAACAGCAGCGGCGGCGCCATTCAATTCCGAGGAGATTTTCAGAATGGGAGTATGATTTCTGCAAAATATGGAGCCTATAACACCGGAAGTTTGTCGGGTTTGTGGACAGATATTTCAAAATCAGGAAACGCCGTTCAGATTTCAAATTCGATAACGGCACAAAGCGGGTATCGAAATCACTCAGAAGCGGTTTTATATCGATTGGGTATTCATCAGAAAAAAGAAATCGGGAATCAGGTATTGAGTATGCAGGCGTATACGATTATTAGCCCTGAGATGAATAATCCGGGTTCCTTAACTCGTTCCCAGTTCGACGAAAATCCCCGTTTGGCAAATGCATTTAATGTTGCTCAAAACGCCGGTAAACAATTGATACATTCCGCTTTTCAAGTGAAAATCGAAGATCATGATGTATGGTCAGTGCGTTTATTTACACATTTGCGCTCGATGGAAAATCCGTTGTCGTATGCTTGGATTGGTCTGAAACGTGTGTATTCAGGCGCAAAATGGGATTATACAATTCATCGGGATTTGAGCGAGTTTATGTTTTTTGGTGATGTGGGTTTCCAGCATGATGACCGAAAAAATTTTGTGAATAACGCTGGATATAAAGGAGATTTGACGCTCTCACAACAAGAGCAAATTAAAAATATCGGCTTGGGATTTTCATTGAAAAAGTTTTTGGGAAATCAGTGGAGAAGCGAATTTACAACCCGATTAGATGCGAACGAATATCAGTTAAATGATTTCTTCTTTGATGATGGTGAACAATCAGGAAATCGTTTGTTTATGATACCGGCCATTTCGCTGGTTTTATTTAAAGAGATGGGAAAGTGGACTTGGAATAACTCTGTTCGAACATCTTATGATTTGCCGACAACAACAGAATTGGTAAATCGAGTCGACGGTTTATCAGGGTTTAACCCAAATTTAAAGCCTGAATTGAATTATCAATTTGAAACAGGAATATCAACACGAAACACCGTTTATCAATCCAATTTAAGCCTGTTTTTTACAAAAGTGAAACAGGTTAAAATGGGTTCAGAATCAATACTTCAGCCGGGAAGAACGGTTTATGAAAACTCCAGCTCAGGAATATTTTGGGGTTCAGAGTTTTCCGGTCGAGCAGTTATATCAAATACTGAATTCAGATGGGTACTAAATTCAATTTTTTCTCAGTTTGATGATGATTCAGGCAGTTTTGAAGTTCCCGGCTTGCCGACTATAAATGGGTTATTTGCAAGTTCTTATATAACAGACTCTTTTGTTTTAAGTGCTGAATCACAATTTCAAAGTTCTCAATGGCTCAATCAATCTAACTCCGATAAAAACAAAGCATGGATAGTCTTTCACGCACAGGTTGATTATCAATTTAAACGGGCGACCGCGTTCGTTCGGATTCATAATTTGTTGGATACTTCCTACGCATCAAGCGTTAGTATAAATGCAAATGGCGGACGTTATTTTGATCCGGCTATGGAACGTAGTGTTTGGACAGGAGTTCGTTTTAAACTATAAAGCACCTGATTCTTTGAGTACTTTTTCTAAGTTTAAACTGGCTTTAACATCATCAAAACGGGCAATTTTTCCATTGGGGTCAATTAGAACAACTAATGGAATTCCACCGCCACGATATTGCTTGAAAAGTGAATTTTCGAACTCCTTTCCGCCATATAGCTGTATCCAAGGTAAATCCAGTCTGGAAATTGTTCCGTTCCAAACGTCTTTTTCCGCATCAAGACCAATTCCGATAAATTCGATTTTAGAATGATCTAGCTTCTTGTAAAGGGTCTTCATATGTGGAAACTCTTCTAAACATGGAGAACACCAGCTTGCCCAAAAATCAAGAAAAACATACTTGCCCTTGAAATGGCTAAGTTTCAGAGTGTCGCCTTTCTCATTTGGAAAGGCAAAATCAAAAGCAGCCTGCCCCGGTTGAACGCGTTTAATTTGTTTGTGAAAATTAATCACGAAATTGGAATAGTCAGGATAAGAATCCATCCATTTTTGTACGAAGCGAATCATAGATTTTTCCGCGTCTTTAAAATTACCTTCGCCTAAACGCTCTGCTACCAAATACATTTCAGTTAGAGCTTGAGCCTTATCATCCTCAATAAATTGCAGGATTTCAATTCTTCGCTTATTTAGTGCTTCATAAGCAAGGCGATTCACATCATAAATGGAAGTTTCTTTGCCAAAAATACGACGAACAGAATCAGCTATTCCGAAACTATGTGCCCATGCGTTCGTGAAATTTCTGGATCCGGCAACCTGATTTTCTAAGCTTTTGCGGCTAAAAAAATGTGCGTTTTGCGCAGATTGAATGACAGCTTTACGAATGGTTTCCGCTTCTTTTTGATTTAATGATGCGCGAAAAATCCAGTCTAACCTTGCAACAAGCCAATCACCCAAGGCTTGCCAGTATAGAAATTCGTAAGGAGTGCCGGATAAAACAGCTTTTCTGTTAGACTGAATATCATCTAAAATGCGTAAATACGCAGATGGCTCACCTTTTAAAAATGCGGGTTTATCTCTGTTTAATGCTGCTAATAAAGGTTTTTCAGAGCGTTTTAAATCGTAATATGTTTCTAAAAGTCCGGCTGGATAGCCTTCGATAACAAACATGGAATCCGGGTTTGCGCGTAAAATTGTGACAGATAATCGGCTCTTTCCATCCAAATAAAGTGGCAATTCGCCATCAGAAGTTTTTAACGTTACTAATCTTGGAACCTGACTTTGATTGACATAAGAAATGGGTTCATCTTTTTTAATAGATACTGATTCAGTGATTTTCGGAGCATATTTATAATGAACTGGTTTGCTTTCTAGGATTATTTCTGTTGGTTGATCGGGCTCAAAAGTAAAGCGAATAACTTGCCCGTTTGGAATATTACAGGAGGTTAAAACCAGAAGAAAAACAGGAATCAGATATTTCATAGATACAAAATTGGTTGCCTAAACTTACTGAATAATGTTCTTTTGTGCTTTTTGTTGTTCAAATCGGAGTTGAATTTTAAATTATACGTATCTATATTTGAACAAATGTTCAAATAATCAATTACAAAATGGAAAAGCACGATTATCCGGAATGCTGCGATATCAATAAGGTTGAGCAGTTGAAAAAAAACATGTTAGATAATTCCATATTGCAGTTAATGACCGATTTGTTTTCCAGTTTAGGAGATGAAAATCGTTTAAAAATGGTGATTGCTTTATCAAAATCGGAATTATGCGTACACGAATTGGCTCTGACGGTAGATTCGACAACTTCAGCAGTTTCTCATCAATTAAGAAAATTACGCGATCGTGGAATTGTAACCTCTCGCAGAGATGGACAGGTAAAATACTATACGCTTAGTGATGAGCGTATTCGCCAAATGCTTGACATTGTAATTGATTTTGAATCTGTACAAAAAGAATCTGAAATGGTGGAAAAAGTATGAAAGTGATTAGTATCCCGGTAAAAGGAATGGATTGTGCTTCCTGTGCCAGAACCGTAGAAAAAGTAGTTAAAGCTAATCCCGGAATTGAATCAGTAGATGTAAACGTAGCGGCTGAAAGCGCAAAAATTAGTTTTGATGAATCAGCTGTAGCAGTAAAAAAATTGATCGAATCTATCGAAAACTCTGGTTATCAAGTGCCATTGCAAAAAACACGATTTTCTGTACAAGATATGGATTGCGCATCATGTGTTAAAAGTATTGAAACGTGGGTTTCAGCCTTAGACGGAGTTACTCAGGTTGATGTGAATTTTGGTGCAAAATGGGTAACAATAGAGCATGACTTAAATGCAATTACACCTCTTCGTCTTCAAAAAGAAATAAAAGACATCGGTTATACACCGGTTGCCGAAGAAGACAATAAAGAGCAAGAATTGGTTGAGCAAAAGATTTATCGAAGCTATCAGCAGCGTTTAACTATTGCCATAGTAGCGACATTGCCCGTTTTTGTTGTGTCTATGTTTATGCTAGAATTTCCGGGTCACGAATGGATGCAGTTCCTATTAAGTACTGTGGTGGTATTTGGCGCCGGACGCGGTTTTTTTAAATCAGGGTATTATTCCTTGAAAGCCGGTGCGCCGAATATGGACGTTTTGGTTTCAATCGGAGCAAGTACGGCGTATTTCTATTCTGCAATAGCTGTGTTATTTCCTCAATTATTTACTGATTTTGGGCAAGAACCGCATTTATATTTCGAAACAGCTGCTACAATCGTAACACTGATTTTAACAGGTAATTTGTTAGAAAAACGAGCAACCGCAAGAACTTCAGATAGTTTGAAGAAGTTGATTGGTTTACAGCCCAAAACGGCTCTTGTTAAACGTGGTGAACAATTTGAAGAAGAAGAAATCGAATTGATTTCTGTTGGTGAATTCATTCAAGTTCGTCCCGGAGAACGGGTTCCGCTTGATGGTAAAATCGTTTCCGGTAAAAGTTCAGTTGATCAATCTATGTTAACGGGAGAATCTATCCCGGTAGATGTGTTAGAAGGTGATACTGTGTTGGCGGGATCGATCAATAAAGCCGGAAGTTTTGTTTTCAAAGTGGAAAAAGCCAATGCAGAAACAACTCTTAGCCGAATTATTCAACTTGTAAAAGAGGCCAATGGTACAAAAGCACCGATTCAACGCTTAGCTGATAAAGTAAGTGCTTGGTTTGTACCGACTGTACTCGGCATAGCTTTGCTAACTTTTATTGTCTGGTTCTTTTTTGTTGATGTTGAGTTTGCGTTCAGATATGCAATAATGACTTCAGTAGCCGTAATGATTATCGCTTGTCCTTGTGCGATGGGTTTAGCTGCACCAACTGCTGTAATGGTAGGAATAGGCCGAGGCGCAGAAAACGGAATTTTGATTCGCGGTGGTGAAGCACTTGAGAAATTGCATGAAGTTGATACCATTGTTCTGGATAAAACTGGAACGATAACAACCGGTGAAATCAAAGTTCAATCGGTAATAACATTAAATGGAGTGGCTGAGGATGAATTGCTTCGATTGGCAGCTTCTGCTGAGTTGCCTAGTGAACACCCCGTTGGCAAAAGTGTAGTTCAGTTTGCTAGAAAAAAAGGTCTTGAATTGACTCAGCCTCTTGAGTTTAGTAGCGAACCTGGGGTTGGTGTTACGGCAAAAATTGAAGACAAAATCATTCGGGTTAAGAAACTTGAAAAATCTCCGGAGCAGTTCAAAAACAATTACGGAACAAGTATTCAAGTACTTATTGATGATAAAGAGTCGGCATATATTCAGCTTTCAGACCAAATTCGCTCTGATTCAAAAGATGCAATACAGCGCTTGCAATCGTTTGGCTTAGAAGTAATTATGCTTACAGGAGATAACGATGTAACGGCACAGGCAATTGCAAAACAAGCCGGAATAACTTCTGTAATCAGTAATGTGTTACCGCATGAAAAAGCTGCTGAAATTGATAAATTGGCTGCTCAGGGGAAAAAAGTAGCTATGGTAGGAGACGGAATAAACGATGCTCCGTCTTTGGCAAAAGCACATGTTGGAATTGCGATGGGTCAAGGAACCGATATTGCACTTGAATCGAGTGATGTTATCTTACAGAGAGAATCTTTATCACAGATTTCAGATGCAATAGGTTTGTCGCGGCAAACCGTTCGAACAATCAAGCAAAATTTGTTCTGGGCGTTCTTTTATAATACCGCTGCCATTCCAGTTGCAGCGGGAGTTTTATATCCCGGATTTGGCATACTTTTAAGTCCGATGATTGGTGCCGCAACAATGGCGTTTAGCGACATTTTTGTAATTGGGAACTCTATCTTGTTGAAATTCAAGCAATTACGCTAATGTTAAATCTTGCTTCCATGTGTAGATGTTAAAAGTGGGTATGCTTACCTTTTCTGCACATGGAAACTGCTATTTTATTGAAAGGCTTGATTGCCGGAATCACCATTGCTATACCGGTAGGCCCTGTTAACCTGATTTGCATTCAACGCACAATAAATGATGGTCATGCCCGCGGACTCGTTTCCGGTTTAGGTGCTGCGCTTGCTGATACATTATATGGCTTCATTGCCGGTTTCGGGTTAACCTTAGTATCACAATTTTTATTTGAAAACTTACCTGTGCTCAAAATTGCAGGTGGTTTAGTTATTATAGCATTAGCATTACGCGTGCTGTCTGCAAAGCCCAAAATCATTCGGAAAAATCAGGAGATAAGTACAAAAAGCCTTTGGAGTGCATTTACATCAACCTTTGCAATCACCTTGACAAATCCGCTTACTATAATGGCATTTATTGGGATTTTTGCGGGACTAGGACTTGATAATCATTCAACAAACTCCAACTCTTCACTAATATTAATAGCAGGCGTGTTTTCCGGATCTCTTCTTTGGTGGGTTTCGTTAAGTACGTTTGTTGATCGAATCAGGCACAAACTCAGCCCAAGAATGATTCATTATTTCAACAGAGCATCTGGCGTCATTATTCTTCTTTTTGGGATTGGTTTAATCATCACTACTGCCTTAGAGTTTACACACTCAGTGTAGTAAAAATAGTACAGCTGAGTTTTTTCTATAAATAGGCGATTCGTCTTTAAATGGATTAAAAGCAGGTTGGTACTGTGGAGTTGCACATTTTTTTGGGATTTCATCCGATGAAGTAAGATTGGCATTTTACATGCGTCTAGTCTCTGTGAATTAATGAGACTACTATGAATATTTTAATCATCATAACAGCTTGTATCGTTTTTTATGTGGTGGCAAACATCATGCACCATTACGCACAGAGAGATACGAATCAATTATTGTTGAAAGCAGTTTCTTCCGGTTCTTATACCGTTGTTGAAGAAATCATCAAACAACAACCGAATATCAACGTTTGCAATCAAGAGAAAGAAACTCCTTTAATGATTGCATCAAGAAAAGGTTATTTATCTATTGCTGAACTATTGGTTATGGCAGGTGCAGATATCAATGCAACATGTACAAGCGGTACAACTGCATTAATGGTAGCATCAAAAGAAGGTCATACAGAAATTGTTGAATTGCTTTTAAAATTTGGTGCCAGCACACGTAAAATGTCGAAAAAAGGATGGACAGCATCCATGTTGGCATCAGCTTATGGAAATGAAAGAGCAAAGACATTGTTGGCTTCATCCTAAGAAGCACATAAGAATCTCCCTAAGATCAATAATGAGCGAAGAGGCTATCCTGTGAAATGGATAGCCTCTTTTTTTATATACACATAGCTCGGAGTCATTATTCAAATTCGTTGGTTTTTCGTATTTTTGCGCTCATTTTAAACCAAAATCTCGTTTTCAACCACAACCCAGTACATGAAAAACATCAGAAATTTTTGCATCATTGCTCATATTGACCATGGTAAGTCCACTTTGGCCGATAGATTATTAGAACGTACAGGTGCAATTACCGAAAGAGAGATGCAGAATCAGGTATTGGACGACATGGACTTAGAGCGTGAACGTGGTATTACAATCAAGAGTCACGCAATTAAAATGGATTACATGAGTCGCGATGGTGAGAAGTATCATTTTAACTTAATTGATACTCCCGGACACGTTGACTTTGCCTATGAAGTATCCCGTGCGTTAAAAGCTTGTGAAGGAGCTCTATTAATTGTTGATGCGAGCCAAGGTGTAGAAGCCCAAACCTTATCGAATTTATATCAGGCTATTGATCAAAATCTTGAAATTATTCCTGTTTTAAACAAAATTGATTTACCTGGTGCTATGGTTGAAGAAGTAGCTAAGCAGGTAATGGATATTTTGGGGTGTAAAAGAGAAGAAATCATTCCTGTATCCGGTAAAACTGGTTTAGGTGTTGATGATTTATTGGAAGAAATTGTTAAACGAATTCCTGCGCCGACTGGCGACCCGAGTAAACCGGCTCAAGCCCTAATTTTTGATTCCGTATTTAATGCCTATCGTGGTTCAGTGGTTTATGTTCGTATGATGCACGGAACACTGAAAAAAGGTGATAAGATGCGTTTCATGCAAACAGGTAAAGAATACGATGCGGAAGAAGTCGGTTATTTAAGATTGAAGAATGACCCGCAAGCAAGTTTATCAGCTGGTGAAGTTGGGTACATTATCGGTAGCGTTAAGTCTATTCAAGACACAAAAGTTGGTGATACGATAACCACTGTAAAGAATGCCGCACCAAATCCGATTCCGGGTTATAAAGAAGTAAAACCAATGGTTTTCTCCGGTATTTATCCAACCCGTTCTGATGATTTTGAAGATTTACGTACCGCTTTAGAAAAATTACAGTTAAACGATGCTTCGTTAACGTTTTCACCCGAGACATCTGCCGCATTAGGTTTTGGTTTCCGCGCCGGATTCTTAGGAATGCTTCACATGGAAATCATTCAGGAGCGTTTAGATCGGGAATTTAACATGGATATCATCACAACGGTGCCAAACGTTAAATTTGATGTTCAGTTAACTGACGGGGAAGTGCAAACTGTTGAAAACCCGTCGCAAATGCCAGATCGTGGTATCATCCAAGAAATTTATGAGCCTTACATCAAAGCGCAGATAATCACACCTACCGAATACATTGGCGCTATTATGAAGCTATGTCAGGATAGACGTGGAGTGTACATTAATACACAATATTTGGATACCACTCGTGTTGATTTATCCTATGAATTACCGCTCGCAGAAATCGTATTCGATTTTTATGATAAATTAAAAAGTATCAGTCGTGGCTATGCTTCGTTGGACTACGAAATTATTGACAACCGTGAAGGAGAACTCGTTAAGTTGGACATCATGCTGAACGGTGAACCGGTTGATGCGTTTTCAACAATCGTGCATAAAGACAAGGCATACGAATGGGGACGTAAATTATGCGGTAAATTGCGTGAATTAATCCCAAGACAAATGTTTGAAATTGCCGTTCAGGCTGCAATTGGTAATAAAGTTATTGCCAGAGAAACCATTAAAGCTCTTAGAAAAGACGTATTAGCTAAATGTTACGGTGGTGACATTTCTCGTAAACGTAAACTTTTAGAAAAACAAAAAGAGGGTAAGAAACGTATGAAGCAGGTTGGAAGTGTTGAAATTCCACAAGAAGCCTTCCTGGCCGTCTTATCCATGGATCAATCATAATAGGTATGTTCAAAAAACAACTAGTACTTTTTTTAACACTGTTTTGTTCAATATTAACAACGGATGTATTTGCACAGGGTGTATTTGCTGCTCCAATCATCAAGAAAGTTGACCACACTAATCGGGAAGATTTTCAATTAAGATTTGAAAGTATAAAATGGACTGGCGCCGGTTTGTACGAAAAGACTCCAATAGATTACATTCCGACAATGGAGTTACGCGCCAGACTTCAAAAAGTATTTGGCAATCCGACCCAAAAACTGGAAGACTTAGTCGATAAAAAAGATTTTCGTCCGGGTGAATGTATTCAGTTCGAATATTGGTTCGTGGTAAACGATTCCATCCCAATGATGATTTTAGATGTTGACGGGCCTTTTGCAAACGGTTTAACGTATGGCGGGGCATCACGTTATATCGATTTAATGCCTGAAGTTAAACGTACACTAAGCAAAATGCTTTTAGATGCAAAAGAATTAGCTGAATTTGATGATTACTTTTATTCTCCGGAAGATGACCGTTTATCTTGGTATCGAATTGCTTATAAAAACGGAGAATTTGTAAATAAAAAAATCGATAAACCTGCGGGATTTAGAGAAATTGTTTTTGATAATAAAAGGAGATAAGCGTGGCCGATAATTCCAAAAAGCCAATGTCAAATCGTGCTCAACGGAGAAGAGTAAAGAAGCAAGACGTTATTGAGAATGATAAAGCAAAAAAATGGGCAAAAGAGTGGTTAGATGCGCTTGTATTTGCAGGAATAGCAGCTTTAATCATTCGTCAGTTTATATTTGGTGCGTTTAGAATACCTACTCCATCAATGGAGAAAAGTTTACTTGTTGGTGATTTTTTGATTGTTTCTAAAATCAATTACGGGCCAAGAACGCCCATGAGTATTGCATTTCCTTTCACAAGCTGGCACATTCCAAACGTAACATTGCCTTGGTTTCGAATTCCAAGTTTTGATTCCATAAAAAGAAATGATGTGGTAGTATTTAACTACCCAATGGAAGAAAAAGTTATTTCGCAAAAAGAGCATTACATCAAACGTTTGGTTGGAATGCCCGGTGATACACTTGAGCTGGTTACAAAAACACTGTTTGTAAATGGTGATACGGCTTATGCTACTGTTCATAACGAATATGAACATGAAGTTTTTGTTGGTGAAAATCTTCGCTTAAATGATACAAGAGTGAGAGAAATTGGCGGGGAAATTAACAGAATGAGTTCCCCTAACAGTTACATTGTAAATATGACAGAGGAAGTTGCTGGATTAATCTCTACATGGCCAGGTGTCGATTCCGTGAAAAAATTTACATTGGCGCCAAATTTTAGAGAAAGAGGGATGAATCAATTTGTATATGCAAGTGGAATTGAAGGTAACAGAGATAATTTCCCACCGATAGTTATTCCTTTTAAAGGTCAGAAAGTTACTTTAACAGATAAAAACTGGACTTATTATTACGATATCATTACCAGATACGAAGGTAATGAGATGAGAAGAGCAGGCGATCGTTTTGTAATCAATGGGAAATCAACCAATGAATATGAAATACAGCAGGACTATTACTTTATGATGGGCGATAACCGTGATAACAGTTTAGATTCTCGTTATTGGGGTTTTGTACCTGATGACCATATAGTTGGTGAGGCGTTTATGATTTATTTCAGTATTGATCATAACTCATGGTTACCGCGTTTGGAAAGAACATTTAATATCATCCGATAAAAAAAGCCGCAATTAGCGGCTTTTTTTTATACAAGTTAAATGAGTTTAAAGCGGTAGGTTATCGTGTTTTTTTCTTGGAACTGAATCCACTTTGGTTTGGATAACTTCAAATGCTTTAATGAGTTTATCACGTGTTTCACTCGGATAAATCACATCATCAATAAAACCTCGTTCAGCGGCGCGATATGGATTACCAAATTTCTCTTGATAATCTTCTTCGAGAGCTTTTTGTGTTGCTTCTGCATCTTCAGCAGTTGAAATTTCATTTTTGAAGATGATTTCAACAGCGCCTTTAACACCCATTACCGCGATTTCAGCAGTTGGCCATGCAATATTGTAGTCAGCGCGAATATGTTTTGAGTTCATAACATCATAGGCACCGCCATATGCTTTACGAGTAATAACCGTCACTTTTGGTACAGTTGCTTCGCAGAATGCATATAAGAGTTTTGCACCGTGTTTAATAATTCCGCCCCATTCCTGATCCGTTCCCGGTAAGAATCCAGGAACGTCTTCAAATACAACGAGTGGAATATTGAAGGCATCACAGAAGCGAACAAAACGTGCTGCTTTGGCACTGGCATTAATATCTAAGCAACCGGCTAAGGATAATGGCTGATTTGCCACAATTCCCACACTACGCCCGTCTAAACGAGCAAAACCAACAATAATATTATCGGCGTAATGCGGATGGATTTCGAAGAAACTGTTTTCATCCATAATTCCTGCAATAACCTCGTGCATATCATAAGGTTTATTTGCGTTTTCAGGAACTAAGGTGTCTAAGGCATCAGCTTTAGCTTTTGCAGGTGCTTTAGAGGCTTGTTTTGGGGACTTTTCTTCGCAGTTTTGCGGTAAATACGTCATTAATGAACGAATGGCGTTTAAACAGCTAACATCGTTTTCACAAGCTCTGTGCGCAACACCTGATTTGGTATTGTGCGCCATTGCGCCGCCCAACTCTTCACTGGTCACTTCTTCATGAGTTACGGTTTTCACCACATTCGGGCCAGTTACAAACATGAAACTTGTGTTCTTAACCATAAAGGTGAAGTCGGTGATTGCAGGTGAGTAAACGGCACCACCGGCACAAGGACCCATAATTGCAGAAATCTGAGGAATTACTCCTGATGCCATGCTGTTTCTCCAGAAAACTTCTGCGTAACCGCCTAACGATGCTACACCTTCCTGAATACGAGCGCCTCCTGAATCATTTAAACCGATAATCGGTACGCCGTTTTTCATGGCTAAATCCATGATTTTTACCATTTTTTCAGCGTGAGTTTCTGAAAGTGAACCACCGAAAACGGTAAAATCTTGTGAGAACACATAAACCGGACGTCCGTTAATTTTTCCAAATCCGGTTACAATACCATCACCCAAGTATTTCTGTTTATCTAGGCCAAAATCACTGGAGCGATGTTTTACAAATGCATCAATTTCAACAAATGTACCTTTATCTAACAGAATGTCGATTCTCTCTCTGGCAGTGAGCTTTCCCTGAGCATGTTGCTTCTCTTTTCGCTTTTCTCCACCGCCTAAAAGCGCTTCCCTACGAAGAGCTTCTAATTTTTCAACTTTAGAAAGTGCCATAATTATCTCTGATTAAGGATGTTTACTTAAAAAATGATTTTGTAGTCGGTCTACAAATTCTATACATGTATCTGAAAGTGGGTCTATCATACCAACCCTAATGATTTCGTCTTTAACATATCGGGAAACATCTTCCCAATATTCAAAGGTAGAAATATCGTCAACGGCTTGAACATATGCGTTCTGGTCGCCGCCAAATAAATCGGAAATAAATTCGTCTTCCATGTCTTGCATTACGGAAACCAATTCATCGAAATCAGAAGTGTCTTGTTCAGCATCTTCATCATACACCAAATGTTCATCTTCTTCGGATTCTGATTCCGGCGATTCATCATGGCTGACAAATCGTTTCCAAAACGGAACGTCTTCTTGTGATTTGATTTTATCAGCTAAAGATGGTTCTTCCTGAACTTTACCAACTTTTTTGTAAATCGGTTGGTCGTCTTCGTCTGGAAGGGAATGAGCAGAATGTGTATCACTTATAGTTTCTGATTTTTCATCTTCGTGAGACATTTTTGTTTCGTCTTCGTCTTCATTCACATCTTCATCGTCAGTTTCTTCATAATAGGATGTGCTGTCTTCGAAACCTTCATCGATTAGTTCGTCTTCTTCGTTTACTTCAAAAACAATACTGGTTTTACGTTCGTCCCAGTTAGATTCTGTTTCGTCTAAATCACTTTCGTCTTCAACATCAGCAAGAACATCGGTTTCTATTTCTGATTCTTCTGCTTCATCAGAAAACGGTTCTTTTTCAAAAACTTCTTGTTCTTCTTCACGGTTAACCTCCCATGATTCATCCGTTGCAGGCTCTTGTTCAACAGTCGGTTCATCCGGTTCTATGTTTAATTCTGCCTCAGAATCATCCAAACCCCAAGCACGGACTTTGCCTATTGAGACTTCCTCAACGGTTTCTTCAACATGAACAATAGTTGTTTCGTTTTCTATTTCTTGAGTTTCTTCTTTATAGGAATAGTGCGATTTGGTCTCGAAAATTTCTTCTTCCGGATTAAACTCTTCAATTCCGTCTAACTCAGGAAGAGATAAAATTTCGATAAAACGAGTTCTGTTGATATCGTTCTTTTCTTTGTCGAAATAATCAGCCCAACGATTTCGGCCTTTATCCACAAAAAACTGTCTAAATACTTCCGCTTCAATTTTATCACCCAAAAGAATAAACAGGGAATCGAACAATTGGGCCCAATTTAACGGAGTATATTTTTCAGTGAGTTTACTATCAACCTGAGTTAAAATTTCTTTTGCTTTTGTTTTTGATAGACTAGCTAATTGCTTTCTATGCATGTATTTAACCAAAGTATTTGGCAAATAGGGATAGACTGTTACATATGATGCAGCCTGACGTAATTCTTCTAAAGTGAGTTCATTAGCCGGTCCAAAAATTAAATCAGCCATATTTTTTCTGGGCTGAATCAATAATTCCAAGACATCAGAAACGGCAACTTCGATTACACTCCTGGCAAATGGCTGCGGTAAGCGAACTTGTTCATGAATAGCTTTGATGAAATTATCCCAACTAATCTCAACATTTGAAGAATTCATGTTTGCCCAGTCGGTACTTGGAGGAACAATGGAATCGGCTAGATTTTTACGTAATTCTAATTCCATACGGCTGATTATAAAGCCGGGAAGTTGGAAATCGTGCAAATCTGAGATGGAATAATAAGCTTTAGATTCCGGTAATTTTGAAACTAAACGTCTGGTTACTTCTTCAATTAAATGTTGCATAGCTGCTTTTTATGCCACTAATGAACTTTATAGCGGTATTTGTTTGTAATGCGCTCATCAGCTGCGTAAATTCGCACCGATGATTCAGCTTGAAGTTAAGGATTTAGTTAAACGTTTTGGAAAGAAAATCATCCTGAATGGGGTGAATTTCTCAGTTTCATCAGGTGTGTTTGGAATAGCAGGAAGTAACGGCAGCGGAAAATCTACGTTGTTACGTTGTCTGAGTTATTTGATGACTCCAACCAAAGGTGAAATTAACTGGAAATCGGGTTCAACTACTCTCGATAAAACCTTGTTTAAACAGTATTTGGGTTATGCAGCACCCTATTTGAATCTCTATGCGGAGTTTTCAGCAAAAGAGAATCTCGCTTTTCATGCTAAATTGAAGGGGATTGAGCAGAAAGATTTATCGCATACGATTGAAGAATTTGCCCGCTTAGCGGATGTTCGCTTTTCATTAGATCAGGCTTACGGCTCACTGTCGTCAGGGCAGCAGCAACGTGTTAAGTTGTTGAGTGCATTTGCCTTACAACCCAAAATTGTTTTTTTGGATGAACCCGGTACAAATTTGGATGAAGCCGGAAATGCAGCAGTTCGAAACTTAATAGAACTGGCGAGAAAAGAAGAGGTACTCGTTTTACTCGCCAGTAATGATGCTCAGGAATTAGATTTGTGCGATTCGGTTCACTCGCTTAATTGAGAAAACGAGCTAGGGTTTTTCTCAAACTTGGGCCTCTTAATTGCACACCCATTGCTACAATTTTACCTTCCGGGTTAATTAAAATAGGTTTTGGAATACCGCTTACTTCGTAACGTTGCGCTAATTCATTTTGGAAACCGCCGTCAACGAAAGTATGTAACCAAGGCATTGGGTAGCGGTCTTTTCTGAATGATTTTACATCATCAGCTGATTCATCAAAAGAAAGACTCAAGATTTCGAATTTATCTGATTTGAACTCTTTATACACGTCGTGTAAGGTGTCCATTTCTTGTAAGCAGGGTCCGCACCAAGTAGCCCAGAAGTCGAGCATGATGTATTTTCCGGCAAACTGAGAGTTGCTAAAAGTTGCTTTTCCATCTAGTGATGCCACTGAAAAAGATGGTGCAATTGTGCCGCTTTGAACTTTGTTTTGCGGATTGTACTGATATTTGGCGTATTCAACGAATTGGGATTGCGGGAAATCAGCTAAGAGTTTGTTGTAAAAATGAGTACGCATCTCAGAGTTTAGTACTTCATCAGCTACAACAAAACCATGATAGGTTGAGGCTTCACGAATACCTGCATTAGCATGTTTTGCACTCATTTCTTTTAAGAATTCCAATTTCTTTGATGCATCCTGTACATAATCCATCGCTTGGAAAACGGCATAAGTATTTAAACTCCATAATGAGTTTTCAGGCCCCAATTCCATTACTATGTTTTCGATGTTTGCAGAAGTTTCGCCTGGGTATTCATTCAATTTGAGGTCTAACCATCCAATTAAAGCGATGCCTTTTTCGTTGATGTCGGAAGCTTGGCTGAGTTTACTTTTAATTGGAGCTGCAAGTGCTTCCCAATCGATATTAATGGTTTCAGATTGCGACATATATTGTTGAATATACGCTGCTGTTAAGGCAGAACGATTGTTAGCCAATAGTTTATAGGTGTCGGCATTGGCTTGAATAAACGCACTCGAACTGTGTAAAGCAGAAACGGTTTTTGCAGGTGTTGTATCCGGCGTGAAAATGATATCAACAACGGGTTCGTTTGAATAGATGATGGATTCGAAATATCCGGCATCAAAATAATCAAACGTGTCTTGTTTAGTTCCAACAACCGGACGCTGGTCAGGAGTTACACCCATTACCTGATAGCGAACTTCGCCGTTCTGAACCGGAACTTGTGCAATAAAAGTCCCGTTTTCAGCTTCGCGCATTTGCATGGCTTGTTGAGGATTATATCCGTTAAAGCTTCCGATTAAAAATGGCGGGAAAAGAATAAGATGTTGCGCTTTTGCGAGGTTGATGTGAACGGTTTCATTTTCAGATGATGTAAACAAAACGGTTTCGAGTGTTTCGTGCTCCGGAGCAGCAACAGTAAGTGTATAAATTGAATTCGGCTCTAAATCCAGTTTGAAATCGGGAGAAACTAATTTTAAATCAACGATTTGAGTGTTGTCTTTTTTTACAATGATTTCAGAAAATTTGATGTTTTCAGGTTTTTCAAGTTCTACTGTTCCTTTTATCTGAATTCCTGATTTTGAGCCGCAAGAAAGTAAAAAGAGTAGAAGAATAGAAAGGGGGTATTTGAACATGCTGTCCTCTAATTTTAAAAATTTCGGCGAAAATATACGTATTTTTGCCGCCCTTGAACGGTAACCAATGTCACACATAAGTCCGTTTAACAGTTCATAACCTTTTTTATCGCATTTCATGGGCAGAAAAAAACTCGAACGATATCAGCAAGTTAAAACGCTCCCGAATTATTACGATTTATTGACGGCTCCCAAAAAGAATTGGAACGAATGGGCATTCAAAAAAGAGCAGCCTATTGTGTTGGAATTGGGTTGCGGTTATGGCGAATATGTTGTGAATTTAGCTAAACTGTACCCTCAGAAGAATTTTTTAGGCGTTGATGTAAAAGCCGAACGCATGTTCATCGGTTTGAAAGATGTAAATGAGAATGAATTGGGAAATGCCGCTTTTTTTAGAGCGCCGATACAATTTTTGCCGGATTTTTTTAATCAGGCAGAGGTTGATGAACTTTGGATTACGTTCCCTGACCCATTCTTAAAAGAGAAAAAACACCGAAGACGTTTAACATCGGCATATTTTTTAGGTGTGTATCGAAAGTTTTTAAAACCGGGCGGAATTATCAATTTTAAAACGGATTGCGATCCTTTATTTGAATACACCGAAGAAGTTTTCGCAGAAGAAGGTGATGCGATTGAGATTTTATTTAAATCGTATGATTTGTATAACGATGCTCAAGCAAAACCTGAATGGCTGATTCCGACACGTTACGAAAAAATGTACCAAGAGCGTGGCGTTCCGATTAAATACGTTCAGTTTAGATTGAAATAGGGGTTTAACTATTTACAGCTTTGCGGCGAAAGCCGTAATCTAAACATCCCTGAAACGTGTATAGCGAAGCGTATTTATAAATTTAGTTGTTTGTGATACCGTTTTGCAAGGGCATGACAAACAGCTTCTTAGATGTACAGAGTAATAATAGCGAGGAAATTCTCGACTAAATCTTCAAAAGAGAAAATGAAAACTCTTAATTAATGAGATTTCTTAACCAATTTTGGCCCGAACCAAAGCCAAAGTCCTGTAAAGCTTAAGATGAGTAATCCAATCCCCAAGAGATTCATACTAAAAAGTTTAAAGCCTTCAGAAATAATAGAGCCGTCGTGTAAACGCTCAATCCAATCTGCATTTCGTTGCGAAACAGATAAAACCTTTCCGGTGCTCAGTTCTAATTGAACCTCCCAATCATCATTTTTAAATAAAACTTTTACCATTCCTTTTTTTGGACGAACATCCATTCTATCGATTATTGGTTGATTGATGCCTTCTTCCGCCAAAGTTCGTTCTGCAATGGATTTAAGCTCATCTAAAGACAACCAATTCTTAGAATCGTTTTGCTCAATGTGATGTTTATCATTCGGTTGAAGCCAATCGGATTGCTTTTTCCAGCTTAGCAGGATTCCTGTTATCGAGGAAATCAGAATAAAAAGAAACAAGGAGATGCCGACATAACGATGCCACGGACGGGTTTGCCGAAGTGAGCGAACATAAGGTCGAGGCTGTTTAGAATGCATGGCTGAAAGTACAATATTCAGCTTGTTTTCTTTACTAAGCAAACGTTAAAGCTTGTTAGAAACCATAAAAAACGATGGTTTCTGTATAAAAGAAATCATCCAATAAATTGCGAAACTTATTACTTTCAGGCGAAATTAGATTCAGAAATAAATTTATGGCAAGCATTTTTACTCGCATCATAAACGGTGAAATCCCCTGTTACAAAATCGCAGAAAATGAGCATTGTTTTGCATTTTTAGATATTAGTCCAATCGCTAAAGGTCATACATTGGTAGTACCCAAAAAAGAAATTGATTACCTGTTTGATGTAGATGATGAGACCCTGCATCACATGATTTCGTTTGCCAAACCAATCGCCAAAGCATTAGATAAAGCTTTCGGAGCCATCAGAACGGGAATTATTGTAGAAGGCTTGTTAGTACCTCATGCGCATATTCATTTAGTTCCGATTTATTCAGAATCGCAGGTCGTTGCTTTGGGACATCACAAAGAAGAAATCAGCAAAGAAGAAATGGCCGCCATTGCAGAAGCGGTGCGAAAGGAGTTAAACGGATGAGGATTTTTGTATTAAACGGCCCGAATTTAAACATGCTTGGTAAGCGCGATCCTGCTCAATATGGTTCACAAACCTGGGATGATATCGCACAGTTATTGATTAAAACTTTTCCAGCACATCAGTTTGCCTTCTTTCAAAGTAACCATGAAGGTGAAATTATTGAGCAATTACATGAATTGGTACACCAGCCTGAGGCGGAAGGATTTATCGGGAATTTTGGCGGTTATACACATACTTCCGTTGCCATCCGCGATGCTTTAGATATGTTGAAAATCCCAAAAATTGAAGTGCATCTTTCTAATATTCATGCTCGCGAGGCATTTCGCCATACTTCACTTACCGCTGCAGTGTGTAATGGTTTAATTTCAGGTTTTGGTGCTCAGAGTTATGTTTTAGGGGTTCGTGCTTTGGAAGAAATTCATAAATCCAATAAAGGATAAACTTGGCAAGACTTCGTCAATTGGCCAGCGATACCGTTCTGTATGGAATTAGTACGGTTGTTTCGCGTTTTCTAAACTACTTATTGGTTCCGTTTTATACGAAGTTTTTCGATCCGGCAGCTTACGGAATTATTGGGCTGATTTACGGAGCAATGATATTCCTGAATGTTTTATTCACGTTCGGAATGGAATCAACTTATTTACGATACGGAGCAGAGGAAGCCGATCGAAAACGTGTATACACGCAGCTGCAGTCTTTGGTCTTTTGGGCTTCATTAATCTTAGGTGCTCTGTTTTTTGTTGGTTCACCAATCGTAAAGCCACTAATATCATTAGAAACGGACAGCTTTCATCTCTATGAGATGATGATTGGTATTATTGTATTAGATGCGTGGTCTGTAATTCCGTTTGCTCAGCTACGACTTGAAAGAAAAGCGTTGTGGTTCATGATTTTACGCGTTTCAAACGTGTTGATTAATGTCGGGTTGAACTTGTATTTGGTGGTGCAAAAAGGGATGGGTTTGGAAGCCGTTTTAATTAGTAATGCAGTAGCCTCACTTGTTACCACACTAGCCGTTTGGGCGTTGAATACACCCAAATTGACTCTTCGCTTAGAGTCTGATTTCATCAAAAAATCGCTGACTTTTGGGCTGCCTTACATTCCTGCCGGCTTGGGATATGCGATAAACGAAGTGTTGGACCGTTTTTTGATTAATGCAATGAGCCCCGCAGATATAGAAAAAATGTATGGCTTGGGAGTGACGGCGGAACAACTGACGGGGATTTATAACGCTTGTTATAAGTTGGGGATTTTTATGATGCTGTTTATTCAGATGTTCAGAATGGCATGGCAACCGTTTTATATGTCGCATCATAAAGATGAACAAGCGAAATCGATGTTTTCAAAAAGCTTTTTGGCTATAAATGGTGTCGCGGCACTATTAGTTTTGGGGATTGGTTTTTTCAAAGCAGAAATAGCAGCCATTCGAATTCCGTATTTAGATGCCTATTTAATCGGTGAAGTGTATTGGTCAGGCTTGAGCATTGTACCTTATTTGCTGATTGCCTATTGGTTTCAGTTGTGGTACACACATTTAACCGCCGGAATTGTATTGGCTGAAAAAACGAGCATTTTACCGAAAGCAACTTTAATCGGGGCAGGAGTTACCTTAGTCGCAAACGTGATTCTATTGCCATTTTATGGCTTAAATGGTGCGGCTTGGGCTACCTTACTTAGTTACGGAACCATGGCTTATTATATGTTGTACCAATCATCAAAATATTATCCGGTTGTTTATCCTTGGAAATCGATGACAGCTTTAATTATCGGTGTATTAACTTTATTTGTCTTGTTTTAATCTGCTCTAGATGAAATAGCTCAAAAAAAGTGTTTCAAGCAGATAGACTAAGCCGTTTCCTGAAGCTGAAACTAGTTTTTTAGATCTATTTTCTTTTGAAAATCAAGAAAGATAAATCGTCTTCTATTGTATCTAGTGGAGCGAAAGAATCTAAGTCTTTTAAAATGGCATCAATAACTTCATCGCTGTTTTTTTTGGAGTGCGAACGAATTACTTCTTGTAAACGATCGTAACCGTATTCTTCCTCTTCGGAATTTTTATGCTCAATAATTCCATCAGAAACTAAGACCAATAACGAATCTTTGTGCAATTCAGGTAAATCTATTTCATCGAATTCGGCGCGTTTAATGGCGCCTAATGGTAAGCCGGGTTGGGTTATTAATTGAGTTGAGTTCGTTTTAGAATCCCACAGAACAATATCCGGCATGGCAGCGGTCGACATTCTAAAGCGGCTGTTTTTCAAATGAAGTAAGCGCATAGCCATATTCATTCGATTGGGGCGAATTTCATGTATACCTTTATTTAGCTTTTCCATGAGCATATTTAAGGTATCTGTGCTCATAAAAGTTAGCGCAGTTTTAGAAATGGTTACCATTACGCCAGCAGATAAACCGTGACCGGAAGCATCACCAAAAGCAATTAATAAGCTATTGTCATCTTGTGGAAAGAAATCATAATAATCACCACCTACTTCAGTAGCAGTTTTCATGTACATCGAAACATCGTAGTCATCAAGAAACGGTGGAATTTTTGGAAGCATAGCCGTTTGCATGGTTCTGGCTTGCTCTAATTCTTGTGTTTTCCGTTGATTTTCAGTTTCAATAGCTTTTGCCTGGATTTCAGCGGCGTGTGCTTGTAATTCAGCTGTTTTTGCACGGAATTCAGCTTGTTCTGCTCGCATTGTTTCTTTTAGCTGAGCATTTTTAGCTTTTTCAGCTTCGAACGTAATCAACTTAATTCGATCAGCTAAGGCAAATGATATTAATATCGCTTCCAAACCACCGGCAACAAAATGTGATTTTATCAAAAATTGGATATAGGGTATTATTTGCAGAGATGTGAGAAAGTTGATAAAAACGGCTACCAGCAGGAATCCTTTAGACAATAAGAAAAAACGTGCCGGTTTATATCCTTGTTTGAGTTTTAACAGTGATGCTATAAAACTCACAATGATAACCACTAAAAGAAGTAAAGTGGCAATAGATGCGAATTTTTGATAAAGCCCAAATAAGGTGAGAATGCTGGAGATGAAATAAAATAGTGCAGCGCCAAGGAGTGTGTAATGGATTTTTGGAAGCCCATTTTTGGTTTCTAGAAATCGTGCTGTGAAAAAGATACTCCAAGCCGATCCAAAATAAAGGCTAAATCGATGGATAGAATTAGTGTAAGCCGTAAACGGTTCCCAAATATATTGTGCGCCTAATCCACTTAAAGCTAAAACCACAATCATATAAAAAAGCTGACTGGCGAAGAATACGAGGTAATTTGTATCCTTAATAACGCCAAATATTACCACATTATAAAGAATCGAAAATAATAAAACGCCTATCAGTAAGGCGTAATAGGGCGTATACTTATAATATTCTTTGAATATAGAATTCGGCTTTGCAATTACGAATTCAGGTGCTAAAACGCCTTTTGTGCTCACTAAAACATAAAACGTGTTTTTCCCCGGATAAATAGTAGCAGGTATGTAAATATCATCAATTTGATATGGGCGATTTGTAATAGAAATTTTAGCGCCGGATTCAGTTTGGGCAATTACACTGTCATCTTGATTAACCTGATAAAGGTCAATCGAGTGAGTCATACTGTTGCCTAGAAAAATTGCCCGTTCAATAGGTTTATCGCCAGAGTTCATTAAACTGATTTTAAACCAATAAGGTGTGCCAGTAAAGCCAAACACAGGGCGTTGATTAGTTATTTTTGTAAATGAGGTGTCGTTCAATTGAAGAACGGAATGGAAATCTAATAATCTATCGGTGTCGGCTTTGTAGATGAGAGAGGATGTCAGATTTTGAGTTTCCAAATCAGAATTAAAGGACACAATGTCTCCTGCTTCTGCATTAAGAAACCCCCATACTTGTAAAAGTATTACTACTGCCAACAATGTGTATTTCATGAACTAACTATCCCTAAATGAGTTGTTCGATACGTTAATTAATACGTATCTAAATCTCCTAAAAGCGTACCATACAATGTTTAGGCAATTTACACGATTCGAAGTGATAATCCACAAATAAAATTTGTTAATTATTGACTTAAGCAAAGATTGCAGATTCCTAAAAACTTGGATTTCGATGTTTTATTTATGGTTAAAATTCCGCATTATCAAAGAGTATATTGTTGATTCTAAAATCAACAATAAAGCAGATTTAACAAGGGTTAATTCGATTTTATGTCGCAAAAAATTAAACTATCCATGACCTTGCCCTGCATTGCAGATATTGAAACGGTTGCACATGCAGGTCTGGAACGAATTGGGACGGAGGGGAAAATACCTCAAGACAAGTTGGAAGAAGCCAAAATGCTTGTCAATGAGGCAATTATTAATGCAATTGAGCATGCACAAACCAAGAAAAATCAACTTAAAATTGAATTCGAACTTTCAAAAACGGAACTGTTAATCTTTGTTCGCGATTATGGTGCCGGGTTCGATGTTTCTCTTGTGGATGACCCCAATATTGATGAGAAAATTACAGGTGATTACAAGCGTGGTTGGGGTATAAAACTCATGCAAACCTTATCCGACGATTTTAAAATTGAGTCCGGCAAAGGCGGGACCAAAATCTACATGTACTTACACTTAAATCAAGCCTAGCAAAATATGAGTCAAGATTTCACATTGACCTCTTCAGTAGTAAATAATTTTTTGGTTATTGAAACAAACGGATATATCAATATCAATGGTGGAGAAACCATCGCTGAAGAAGCCTACAAATTTATAGACCAGGGAATTACTAAAGTGGTTCTAAACTTGGAACAATCTCGAGTTGTAAATTCCATCGGTATTTCCATTTTAATTGAAATTATTGAGCGTTTACAGGAAGTTGGCGGGCAATTGTACTTTACCAATCTCACCCCAACTATCGAAAAAACATTCACCATTATGGGATTGTTTAAATACGCACAAAAAGCTGCTACCAGCAAAGATATAACAGGTTAAAATGGACTCAGAGCTTCAACGATTTCAGCTTTTTACCGAGCAAATAAAAGAAATTAACGAGCTTATTAATTCAGAAATCCATTTTTTATCAAAGCTTGAAGAAGTATTATTCCGAATTGCCGGATTTATTAATGCTTCTTCAGGCTTTTTACATTTAGAATACGGGAATAAGTCGTTTTTATATTCATACGGACTATCCAGCTCTTCTGAATTGCAGTTTATCTTACGTTATCAGCAGGAATCGGATGTTGCACCCTTGTTTATTTCATTAATCGATTCTGAAATACATGATACATTAGAGCTGCCAATTAAAGTTCACGATGCTGAACTTGGTACTCTATTTTTTGTGAATAAAGAAACTCGAAAAGGAGTAGGGGATTTTGAGCCGATAGACCACTCATTAATCAAAGTTACAACGCAACAGATAGGTATTGCGCTAGAACGTTTAGATCATATTTTGCTTCAAAAAGAACTATTGGAGCTTAATCATTCCATATTGAATTCAACCTCAAGTGCCATTGTAGCTACCGATGCGGAATTGAATATTCTCTTGGCAAATGAAAAAGCAGAAGAGTGGTTTAAATCTACGAATTCAGAGCGATTAGTAAATTTGTTTGATGGAATACCGGTAAGTAGTCAAGTTCGTCGGTTTATTCATGAAGTTGTTGAAAAACAACAAGCTATGGCAGCTGAAGGGCTTGTGCTTTCTGCATCAAACCCGAGATTATTAAAGGTGTTTGCAAGCCCGATAAAAACTCGTGTAGATGAGGGTAAAGACTTGACCGGATTTGTGTTTTCGTTCGATGATATAACCGAATTCAACCGAATGAAAGATACGTTTACACGTTATGTCAGCAAAGATGTACTGGAATATATTACTTCGACAAAAGGCTCAGCCAGATTAGGCGGAACAAAACGTAGTTCAGCAATTTTCTTTAGTGATATTCGCGGTTTTACAAGTTATTCAGAGAAAAACTCACCGGAGGAAGTGGTCGAAACGCTCAATCAATATTTTAATATGATGATTGGGTGCATCTATGAAGAAGGCGGACAAGTTGATAAGTTGGTCGGAGACGAAATTATGGCGGTTTTCTATGAAGAAAAAGGATTGCCGCACCCTTCCGTTCGAGCTGTTGACGCTGCAAAAATTATGCGTGAACGTTTGGAAATGTTCAATCAATTCAGAGAAGAACAAGGATTACAGCCTTTATATTTTGGGGTTGGAATTAATTATGGGGATGTGATTTGCGGAAATATCGGTTCGTTTGATAGAATGGATTACACCGTTATTGGAGATGTTGTAAATACAGCGGCACGTTTATGTTCATCAGCAGGAAAAGACGAAATTTTAATATCTGAATCGGTTAAACAACACTTGCAAAGTACTGCAGAAATACAAGTGCTAAAACCGCTATCAGTAAAAGGGAAAGTTGAACCGCTACAAGTGTATAGCGTGATTTAGATTGCGGTTTTCACTTCGTTGTGCTTTCGTATCACCGAAAAACAAGTAAACAACAGACATTTCGAAATAGGTTTTCAGAAGATTTACACATAACTGTATCTGTAGAATAACCTTGATATATAATCCTATATTCAAAAAAAAAGCCCCTTGTAAGACCAAGAGGCTTATAAGAAATTCAAAAAGTAGAATCTATTTTTCAGTGAGTGAAGCAATGCCCGGAAGTACTTTTCCTTCCAAGTATTCCAAACTAGCACCGCCACCGGTTGAAACGTGAGTTACTTCATCGCTTAAGCCTGCTTTTTTGATAGCTGCTGCAGAATCGCCGCCACCGATTATGGTAATTGCACCTGCTTTAGTTGCATCAGCCATAGCTTGGGCAACAGCAAACGTACCTTTTGCAAAGTTATCCATTTCAAACACACCCATCGGTCCGTTCCATAAAACGGTTTTTGCTGTACGAACGGTTTCAGAGAATAATTCAGCTGATTTCGGGCCGATGTCTAAAGCCATCCAACCGTCTTCAATTCCGTCTTCTTCTACCGTTTTATGAGCCGCATCGTTACTAAATTCCTGAGATACAACAGAATCAACAGGTAATAATAATTTCACGCCTTTAGCTTCTGCTTTGGCAATCAATTCTTTCGCTAAGTCGATTTTATCTTCTTCCAATAACGACTTTCCGATTGGCAACCCTTTTGCTTTGTAGAACGTGTAGGTCATACCGCCGCCAATGATGATGGCGTCTACTTTATTTATCAGGTTTTCGATAACACCGATTTTATCTGATACTTTTGCGCCGCCTAATACGGCAACAAACGGACGCGCAGGGCTATTCACGGCTTCTTCCAAATACTTGATTTCTTTCTCAATTAAGAATCCGGCAACAGCAGGTTTTAAATAATCGGTAACGCCGGCAACAGATGAATGTGCACGGTGAGATGAACCGAAAGCATCATTCACAAAAACATCTGCTAATTCTGCGAATTGTTTGGAAAGTGCCTCATCATTTTTGGTTTCACCTTTGTAGAAACGAACGTTTTCCAAAACTACGATTTCTCCCGGTTTTGCCTGAGCAATAACAGCTTTGGCTTTTTCTCCGACCGCTTCTTCTGAAAAATACACCTTGGTTTTTACCAACGTAGCCAGATGGTCAGCTACCGGTTTTAAAGAATATTCCGGATCAGGGCCATCTTTCGGGCGACCAAAGTGTGAACTTAAAATTAACGTAGCGCCTTTTTCGGTTATAAAATTGATACTCTTTAGTGCTTCAACGATACGGTTATCATCAGTAATCACTCCATTTTTGTAAGGAACGTTGAAGTCAACACGCATGAGGACTTTCTTACCAGCCACATCCACATCGTGTAAAGTTAGTTTTGCCATAATTGAACCCTATTTAAGATTTCAGTTGTTTATGACTGAAAATACAAGTTTTCGGGCGCTTGATGACGGAAATGTTTGTGGATTTTGTGTGAATGATTGGAAGCGTTTTGTTTGATTTCGGATTTCGGATTTCGGATTTCGCTTCGCGGTTCTGCGCTACGCTTCGAATCGGATTTTTGATTTTTGATGGTTGATGGTTGATTTAGAGTTTTGAAAAATTTTGAGCATAAAGCCGTCTTACTCCTGAGAATCAGAGAATATCACAGAAAATGAACAGAAGAGGGTTGGGAGCAGGATTCCGAACGCTTTTAAGATTCCGGTACTCAAAAACTTTAGACATTGATGTCAACAAGAAAGGGGAAAGGTGATATCAATACGAATCCTAAATAAACATCAAGTTCATAACAGTCATGCATTCGTAGCATCTAAGTCTAATTTCGTAACTTTGGTGTATGCAAATAGCCCATATCAACCTAGGTGAAAAACCTGTCGTATTAGCCCCAATGGAGGATGTAACCGATCATCCATTCCGATTAATGTGTAAACGCAAGGGCGCCAGTGTCGTTTATACCGAATTCATCAGCTCGGAAGGGCTCATCCGCGAAGCCAATAAATCGATGCACAAACTCACCTTTGTTGAGGAAGAGCGTCCGTTTGCCATTCAAATTTTTGGCGGTGATGAAGAAGTAATGGCAGGTGCAACAAAAGTGGCTGTTGATGCCAATCCTGATTTTATCGACATCAACTTTGGCTGTCCGGTTTACAAAGTAGTGAATAAAAATGCCGGTGCTGCCTGTCTTCGTGATATTGGTTTGATGGAGCGTATGGCAGGAATGGTTGTTGATGCAGCCGGAGATTATCCTGTTACGGTGAAAACCCGACTAGGCTGGGATGATAATTCCATTCGCATAAATGAAGTAGCTTTGATGTTGCAATCTCTCGGTATTAAAACCTTAACCGTTCATGCAAGAACTCGTGCACAGGGCTACAAAGGCGAAGCGCGTTGGGAATATTTAAAAGCTTTAAAAAACACTCCCGGTTTGCATATCCCAATTATCGGGAATGGTGATGTAACCACTCCCCAAGACGCAAAACGTATGTTTGATGAAACAGGTGTGGATGGGGTGATGATTGGTCGAGCAGCTATCGGAAACCCTTGGATTTTTGAGCAAACGAAACACTTTATGTCAACGGGTGAACTTTTACCTGAACCGAATCTGCAAGAACGTCTACATATTTGTGCTGAACAATTAAAGGCCAGTGTTGAACATCACGGTGAACAATATGGTGTTATTATGATGAAGAAACATTACGGAAATTACTTGAAAGGTATTCGCAATGGGAAACATCTTCGCATTGCTTTGATGGAATACAAAGAAATGAATCCGATTTTGGAATTGTTATCTAGTTTTACTGATGAAATTCCTGATTCTTTTGCGGTTCCGGTTGTAGGTTAGTAAATCTTACGGCCTCTAATTTTACGAGCTAGTTACGTGCTTTTATTATTTCATTGCGTATCACTTCGCAGCCCCTGCTGTGTCCTCGTATGAGAGAATCTTGTACCATTTGCGAATGGTTAGCACTTATGGATTCTACATAAATATTAAACGACATGAGACTCCCGTATGCACGGGAGTGACAAGGTGTGATTAATTGACATAATTAATCTCTAAAGTTTTATGAGTATTGAATCTCCCACTGAAGAACCCATCGTCATTCCCTCGAATGAGGGAATCTCCAACGATTTACGAATGGTTAACGCTTATGGATTCTGTAAAATCCCAAATAACATGAGATGCCCGTATTCACGGGCATGACGGAAGTTTTTGACAATGGTATCTAAGGTTTTTTACGTACCGAAATCCAGACACTGGAACACCATCATTGCGGCAAAAACCGAAATCTGGTATCTCATAAAAACGCATTTAGCGAAGCGTACTTTTGATTGATTGCCCGTTTCTAGATGCCGTTTTTCAACGGCATGACTGCTTTTTCGTTCACAAATCGTTACATCATTACATCAACTAATCATCTCATCAACTCATCAACTCATCAAAAATCAGTTTCCAAGCCCCCAGTCTAACCGCCTCCTGTTTTCATTACCTCTGTTTTTGAAAATATAGGTTACCGGAATGCCCACACTAAAACCTGCTCCTGCGAATATGGCGGCGGTCGTTAAATTTACTGTTGGGTTATTTTCAGATAAAAACGGTCTGTTGGTTTTTCCTAGTAAGCCTGAGTTATAGAGAACAAATCCTAATGCATACCCGGAAATGAATCCAACTCCGGCACCTAAAACCCGGCTTCGATATCCGATTTTATAAACCTCTTGTATCGGGACTGATAATACCTCTTTCATCGATCTATCCGAGTACCAGGTAACCCTTTGTTTATTGTAATGAACATAATACCCGGGATTATAGACATAATCATTTTTGTACATATACGTCGGTGTTCCGCCATGCCAATCAATAGTACGAACGGGTTCAAGCCGTAATGTTAAATCTTCAACATAGATAGATTTTGTACATGCAGATGCACTAATAATCAAAACAAAAAATAGAACGGCGATTTTCTTCACATTTGAAGATAAGGATTTTGCAAATTCTGCTGTTGGTTGATGTCTGTGTGTGTTGCTTACTGATAAAAACCGATATTGCTAGAATTTCAGCAAGACAAACACATTTAGCTAGGCGTGTTTTTTTGTCATTGCGGCGCAAATCCAGACATCTCCTGAAAACGTGTGCAGCAAAGCGTAAATATAAACTTGGTAGCTGATTATCGCATGCCGTTTTGCATTGGCATGAACCGAATCAGAATTGAAGCTATTATACAATTTCGCTGCGCTACGCCTTCGGTGTTATCAACTATTTATCCTGATACAACGCTTTCTGTTTTTCAGCAAATGGAGCTTTATCCTCTTTAAACTGGAGTTGTTCCGGCATAATGGTCAACGTATATAACACATTCGAGAACGACTCATAAAAACGTTCGATATATCCGTAATCCAAATCATCGGCTTCATCACTCGGCTGATGGTAATAGGCATTTATGGTTTCATCAAAGGCATTAAAACCCAACGAAAACGTGGCACTAGGAACACCTTTATTGCTGAACGAAATATTATCACTACGAACAAACAGATTTAATTTAGGATCCGGATCCGGATGATATGTTAAACCCATCGCTTCCAATGGCTTAATCAGTAACGAATCTTGTTTATAATAATCCAGACCAACAAAAGTAACGATTGAGGTATCATTATAACCCGCACCGTCTAAGTTTAGGTTAAAAAACGTTTTTTCGAGTGGCAATACCGGATTTTCAGCATAATACTTACTACCCAACAAACCTTTTTCTTCGCCGGTTAAGGCCACAAATAAAACCGAACGCTTAGGATTTAACTTTTTGAGCACTTTGGCACCTGCCAACAAAGCAACTGCTCCAACGGCATTATCCCGTGCACCGTTAAAAATTGAATCTTCATCAGCTTTTGCACCGGTTTTGTAGCCAACATGATCGTAATGAGCCGTTACCAGTACAAATTCATCTCTTAGTTTGGCATCATTCCCCGGTAAATAAGCCACTACATTAGCGTCGTCAATCGGCTTCTGCTCTTCCATTTCGATAGCGAATGAAATCGCCTTCTCACTTTTTAGTAATTTCTTTTGAGCATCGGTTAATACCACACAAATGTGCGGAATACTGCTTTGCACTTCGGTCATTAGTATTTGTCCGGCGAAATAACCGAAATAATTTTTCCATGCAAAACCCTCAGGTAACACTTCAACATAAGCTTTTGCTCCGGCTTCTTCGAATTTCATTTTGAGTTCATCAGAAGACGTCAGGAAATTCATTACCCCCTTTTCGATTTTACTACCTTTATTGATAATTACGGCGTCTTTATAAGCTCCTGACGTAGCTTTATTTTCATCAAATGAATCAACAACAATAGATTTTGCTGAGAATTGGGCAGATTTACCGGAACGTGCAAAAAAGTCGTCCAGAGTAATTTTTAGTTTTGAATTTAGTACGATACTTGCCTGTACGGCTTTTGGTCTGTTATAAAAGCTGATGTTTTGTTTGTAACTCGTTAATCCCGGAGCATGATTTAGACCCAATTTTTCGAATTCTTGAGATAAATAATCTGCTGCTTTATGCACGCCCTCACTGCCGAGAGCTCTGCCTAAGAGTTCATCAGAAGCTAAATATTCAATTGCCGGCTTAAAATCAGATTCATTTATGTTTTTTTTGATGATTTCTTCCGGTTTTGCGCAAGATGCTAACAAAATGGACAAGCTAAGCCATGTAGTTTTTTTCATAGAAGGTATAATGTCTGACGGTTGTTTTTGAAGTTTGAGGATACCGATTTTGATTGAAAAAATATAATTTGATGAAATGATGAAATGATGAAGTAATGATGTGAAAACGGTATCCGGGAAACTAGGGCTCCCAGTTCTAAAAGGATGGGAGCCCTAGTTAAAAATGATTCCAAAATGCCGTTATTTATTAGCATGGGGCATATCTATTTTTTTTTTGCATACCCATTGAAACAAAAGTAGCAGAACTAGGAAATTGAATTTCCTAGTTTTAGATATGGTTTTCAACATCTCAATTATCAGACAGCAACTTCTAGTACTTGCATTTGCCATATTTGGGCTTCATCGAATAACGTTCGCCCAGCAATCTGGCGTACATCAACAAAGAACGTGGACACAATTTTATATAAACACGGCTCTTACCGGGTCTCTCTATAGTTATTCAGATTTCGGATTTCGTTTCGATGATGGTTTTTCCAATCACTACCAATCCTTTTTACGAACAGCGTTGGGTTACAGATTATCAAATAACGGCAGATTGGGTATCGGGTACGCCTATTTCAATAATGATGATAATACCGGTTATGAACATCGGATATTTCAGGATGGAAATCTGCAAAATAAATGGGGTGAAATTGAACTAAAACACCGCTTACGTATAGAAGAACGCTTTTTTTTCGGTAATAAAGATTTGCAACATTTGAGAGTACGATACCAAATTGCCTATCGGCCGAAATGGTTTTCTAAAGACGGCTACACCCTATTCGGAGATTTTTCTGATGAACTCATGTTTGCTTTTGGAAGTCAAACAGCATCACACCACATCGATCAAAACAGAGTGTACTCCGGTCTGAAAGTTGAAACCAATTATTCATCAGTCTTGATGGGATATCAATTCACATGTATACCAGGTTTGAAGAAATCAAATTCAATAATAGACCATATTGTTCGTGTAGGATTAGCAATTAAAATCTAATTTCAGACGATTTGAATACTTCAACGTTAATCTATGTTAAAAGGACAGTGATTGCGTACTGTTTTGTAAAAAATAACAAGATGTTTATCTAAAGGAGTGATAATCCCGAATTTGCTTGTTAAACTTAGCGGCCTTTTCATTCGAGATTTAGTAAAAGTATATGACGAACAGAACGAAGTTAGCAGCATTAGTAGGTGTCACAGTTGTAGCCGCAGTAGCCTTATTTTGGCCTAGTATTAATCAAGAAGCTAAAGTATTAATTCCGGCTCCGGTTGTATCGAATAACGGGAGCGGAGTCTTACCGGTTGATGTCTCCGTTGTATCGGAAGAGTTTTTAGCCAACGAAATCAGAACAACGGGAACATTGTTAGCTAGTGAAGAAACAGCTTTGTTTTCTGAATCGAGCGGTAAAGTGACGGATATTTATTTTAAAGAAGGTCAGCAGGTAAAAAAAGGAACGTTACTCATCAAGTTAAATGATAAAGATTTAGTTGCACAGCTCGACCGCATCAAAATCGAAAAAGAATTTGCTGATAAAACCATGGAACGCCAAAAACTTTTGTTTGAAAAAGGCGGCATTTCCAGAGAACAATACGACCAAGCGCAAAACCGAGTCAATATTTTACAAGCTCAGGTTGATGAAACCATTGCAAAAATCGAAAAAACAGAAGTTCGTGCACCTTTTGACGGAATTGTAGGTCTTCGACAAATTAGTCCGGGAGCGTATTTAACGCCAAGTATTCAAACCGCAAGTATTCAGAATTTAGATGTGCTTAATCTCGAGTTTTCTATTCCTGAGAAATATTTCAACGTAGTTAAAGCCGGCGATACCATTCAGTTTACCGTATCAAACAATGAACTAGCCTATTCCGCTGAGATTTATGCCGTTGAGCCGCAAATTGATATTAACACAAGAACGGTAGTGATGCGTGCTCATTTTAATAATAAAGAGGCAAAACTGTTACCGGGTTTGTTTGCCTACATCCGATACACTATCGAAAGTATAAATAATGCCATTTTGGTGCCGTCTCAATCCATTGTTCCTGAGTTAAAAGGACAAAAAGTATATGTAATACGTGGCGGTTTAGTAGATGAAAAACCTGTTGAAACCGGTATGAGAACCGATCAACACGTTCAGGTTACGAAAGGTTTGGCAGCGGGCGATTCGGTAATTACAACCGGTATTCTGCAAATTCGAAAAGGAATGCCTATACAAGTTCGAAAAATTGTTAAGTAAATGTTCGAACTATTTTCTTAGAAAGATTAAGAAAAATTAAACTTTTTACCTTGTCAAAGATTGCTCATGTATTTTCGAAAACACATTCAAACAAACACTAAACATCCCCTGGGAGTACGGTTTGAAAGCCTATTCCCTAATCCATTGAAGGGCTGTTTCGATAGCGGTTACATAAAAGCATTTTTTGAGTTTTGTTCTAATTATGCTGATAAGTCTGTTTTCGAATCAGCCTTTTTTTATATCCCATCTCCGAAACAAGGTTTAGTAGTTTCTCCTCAACCGATTTATACACACATTCAGCTAAGTGGAATTAGAATATGAGTTTATCCTCCATAAGTATTGAACGTCCGGTTTTAGCAACGGTAATGTCTATTACCATAATTCTTTTCGGGATTATCGGATTTACCTATTTGGGAATTCGTGAATATCCGTCCGTTGACCAACCAATTGTTACTGTTTCAACGAGTTATGTTGGTGCTAATGCCGATGTTATTGAATCTCAGATTACGGAACCTTTAGAAGAATCCATTAACGGTATTTCGGGTATTCGTTCTCTAACTTCTGTTTCTCGTGAAGGTAGAAGTACAATCACTATCGAATTTGAGTTGGAAATCGACATTGACAATGCAGCGAATGATGTGCGGGATAAAGTTTCACGAGCTATTAGCAATTTACCGCCGGATATCGAGAATCCGATAGTTTCAAAAGCAGATGCCGATGCTCAACCAATTGTGTTTTTGAATGTAAAAAGCGACAGCAGAAACACATTAGAGCTTACCGACTTAGCTATTAACACATTTAAAGAGCGCTTGCAAACCATTTCCGGTGTTAGCGCAGTTCAGATTTGGGGTGAAAAAAAATACTCCATGCGTTTATGGCTAGATCCGGTTCGTTTACAAGCGTATAAAGTAACTCCGATTGAAGTTCGAAATGCATTAACCCGCGAAAATGTGGAATTACCATCGGGTCGAGTTGAAGGGAATAATACCGAGCTTACTGTTCGTACTGTTGGCCGATTATATACCATCGAGGACTTTAATAATTTAATTATCCGCGAAGAAAACGGGCGTGTTATTCGTCTTCGTGATGTAGGTTATGCACTTCTTGGCCCTGAAAACGAACGAACTGTTTTAAAACGTGATGGAATTCCGATGGTTGGCGTGGTTTTAGTTCCGCAACCGGGCGCGAACAATATTGCTATCGCCGATGAATTTTATGCACGTGTTGAACAAATCAAAAAAGATTTACCGTCCGATATTGAATTAGGCGTCGGTTTTGATATCACCAAATACATTCGCCAGTCAATCAGCGAAGTGCAGGAAACCATTTTTACGGCTTTCCTATTAGTAGTAGCCATTATTTTTATGTTTTTACGAGATTGGAGAACAACCATCATTCCGGTAATTGTGATTCCTATTTCGTTGATTGGCGCGTTCTTCATTATGTATATAGCCGGGTTTTCGATTAACGTGTTAACCTTGTTGGCAATCGTACTCGCGATTGGTCTGGTTGTGGACGATGCTATTGTGGTTATGGAAAACATCTACTCCAAGATTGAAAGCGGAATTGCTCCTCTGCAAGCTGCTATGCAGGGAAGTAAAGAGATTTTCTTTGCCGTGGTTTCTACTACGGTTGCTCTAGCTGCTGTATTCTTACCGGTAATTTTCTTGCAGGGTTTAACCGGGCGCTTATTCCGTGAATTCGGAATTGTAATTGCCGCTTCTGTAATTATTTCGTCGTTTGTGGCTTTAACGCTCAGCCCTATGTTGTGTAGCCGCATCTTAAAACACAGAGCAAAACAACCGTTTTTATATGAGTTGACTGAACCCTTTTTCGTTTGGATAAACGCGAAATATGAGTCGTCGCTTTTATTGTTTATGCGACGAATTTGGCCGGCATTCTTTGTAATTGTGGCTTCAATTGTCGGAATCGTATTCTTGGTTAAAAAAGTACCGTCAGAATTATCGCCGTTAGAAGACAGAGGAAGTGTACGTGTGTATGCTACTGCGCCGGAAGGAGCTACTTTCGAATACATGGATTATTACATGGATAAAGTGGTTCAATTGGTTAAACGTACCGTTCCTGAGTTAGATGGCTTAATTACAGTTACCAGCCCGGGATTTGGCGCATCAAGTTCTGTAAACTCCGGTTTTGCCCGTCTTATTTTAGTTGATAAGGAACTTCGTGAACGAACACAGCAAGAAGTTGTAGATCAGCTCTCGAAAGATATTTCTGTATTGTCGGAAGCCAGATCTTTCGTTTCACAAGAGCAATCTATTGGTAACAGACGCGGGGGTTTGCCTGTTCAATTCGTAATTCAGGCACCGAATTTTGAAAAATTAAAAGACGTAATTCCTGCCTTCTTGGAAAAAGCGAATGCACACCCAAGCTTGAATTTCGTGGACATCAACCTGAAATTCAATAAACCGGAAATCCAATTAGATATCGACCGTGAAAAAGCGAGAAGTTTAGGTGTTTCTGTGTTAGATATTGCACAAACTTTGCAATTGGCGTATTCAGGTCAACGTTTTGGTTATTTCATCAAAGATGGAAAACAATATCAAGTTATTGGTCAGGTTGAGCGACAATTCCGTGACGCTCCGCTCGATTTACGTTCGCTTTCGGTAAAAAATGCCAACGGAGAACTTATTCAGTTAGATAACCTTGTTCGACTTACCGAGCAAAGTAGTCCGCCTGCATTATTCCGTTTCGACCGCTATGTTTCTGCAACCGTTTCCGCTGGTTTGGCACCGGGTAAAACTTTAGGTGAAGGCATAGAGGCCATGCGAGCAGTTGCAGATCAGGTTCTGGATGATAGTTTTACAACCGCATTAGACGGAACAAGCCGAGATTTTGCTGAGAGTTCCAGTTCTTTATTATTCGCCTTCTTGTTGGCTCTTATTTTGATTTATTTAGTTCTCGCTGCGCAATTTGAGAGCTTCCGCGACCCGCTCATCATTTTTATTACAGTGCCTTTGGCTCTTGCCGGCGCTTTCGGTTCTCTTTGGTTATTCGATCAAACACTGAACATTTTCTCTCAAATCGGGATTATTATGTTGATAGGTTTAGTAACCAAGAACGGAATTTTGTTGGTAGAATTTGCCAATCAAAGAAAAGAAGCCGGATTATCGGTTCGTGAAGCCGCTATTGATGCAGCTAAATCACGTTTTCGTCCGATTTTGATGACCAGCTTGAGTACCGTTTTAGGTATTCTGCCGATTGCTTTAGCCTTGGGCGCGGGTGCGGAAAGTCGAGTTTCCATGGGTATTGCGGTAATTGGCGGACTTGTTTTTGCCAGTTTGTTAACACTGTATGTGATTCCGCCGATTTACACGCTTCTTTCAAAAGAGTTGAAAAGTGCATCTTCAACAGCAGCATGAGACGTAAGATGATGAATAGAATGAGTACGAAAAACGTGAACAGGTTTGTATTACTAGTAAGCTTACTATGTGCCGGATTGGTAACTACGAGCAAGGCACAAGATACCTTGAGTTATCAAAAAGCACTTGAATTAGCCTTAAAAAACAATTTTGGAATAAAATCGGTTCGGATTACATCGCAAATAGCAGAAAATGATGCTTCTTTTGGGAATGCCGGCTTTTTACCTGATATAAACGTGACTGCCTTACAATCTAAAAGTTCTACGGATACCGATATGGAATTTGCTACGGGTGGAACGATTAACCGAAAAGGTGCTGAGGCTACACAATTCAACGCAAGTGCAAATCTTAACTGGACTTTATTTGACGGTTTCAGAATGTTTATCCAATACGATAGACTCAAAACCATGAAGGAAGCGGAAAAACAAGCCTTGTATGCACAAATAAATACTACTTTATCTCAGGTCTCCATCACATACAATCAAATAAACAGGATAAAAGAATCGCTGGATTTGTTAGCTGAAACGATTGCGATTTCGCGCGAACGTCTTCAATTGGAACAGAATAAATTGATTATCGGAACGGGCAGCGAGTTAGAAGTTTATCAGGCAAAAACAGATTTAAACGCAGATACTTCGGCGTATATGCGTCAGGTTATTCAATATCAAACCGTAAAAAATCAATTGGTTGAGCAATTAGCATTAACTCCGGGCGTCGATTTTGAAGTGAGTGATTATTGGAAAGACCCTGTTTTACCGGAATTGGCTGAGTTAGCTGATGTTGCAAGAAATCAAAACCCGGATGTGAAGCGTCAGACCTTGTTACATAAAGACCAGCAACTTGCTTTAAAATCAGTAAAAGCGGAATATTATCCTGAGTTGGATTTTAATTTGGGATATACCTACACCGACCAGGAGTCGGAAGCGAGTCAGGTTAAGTTTCTAACATCGAACGGATATAATTACAATCTAACGGCAAGATTTAACCTGTTTCAGGGTTTTAATCAATCCAGAAGAATTCAAAATGCGAAGTTGCTAGAACGCTTGAATAAAGAGTCTTTGCAACAGGTTCAGTTGCAATTAGAAACGGCAGTGTATACAACTTGGCAGTCATTACAGGAAGCAACATCTATCTATAATTTGGAAGAATCTAATTTTGAGTTTGCTCAAAAGACCTTAGATATAAGTCGTGAAAAATATAATCAAGGTTTGATTTCTGCGGTTGAGTTTCGGGAAGCGCAACGGAATTGGGTAAATGCCAGATTGCGTTTGCTCAATGCTGAATATGATGTTCGAATCAATCAGGTTGATTTGATGAGACTTGCCGGGAAGTTCGTTCGAGAATAGCAACTTGCGCTGAGTTAATGGTGCATTTTGATTGTTTGACTAATGATTGCAGCCATATCCGCTTTTTGGGAAACTAGTTCAAAATGTGTTTCTGCTCTTCTCTATGTTTTATGGGTCATGCCCGTGAATACGGGCATCTCGTACGATTTATGAAGTAATTATTGCTCAGAAACTAATCAAACTTGTAAATAATTGGAGACTCCCGCTTTCGCGAGAGTGACAGAGTGTTTATGGGGATATGCTGTTGTAAAACGACACCCAGCATCATTCCAGCAACAATCCCACACATCATCATTTCAACCATCAAAAATCCGTATTATTCTGCCCATGAAAATCTATACGAAGAATGGCGATAAAGGCGTAACCTCTTTGTTTGGCGGTGAGAAAGTTCTAAAGAATCACGCGCGTATTGAAGCCTACGGTACAGTTGACGAATTAAACTCAGTTCTTGGAGTGATACACTCATTTGAACCGATTGAATACATCAAAGAGAAATTAACCGCCATCCAAAAAGAGCTGTTTGTAATCGGAGCTGATTTAGCTACACCCAACTCGAAAAAGTCGCATGTGGTTCGAATCAATGAAGTATCCATAGCGAATATGGAATCCTATATTGACGAAATGGACGCCGAGTTACCCGCATTAACCACGTTTATTTTACCGTCGGGCACTCAAGCGGCAACTCAGCTACACGTTGCAAGAACGGTTTGCCGTAGAGCAGAACGCGCTGTTTTATCTGCTATGCATTCAGAGGAAATCAATCCGCTTGTCTTGCAATATCTGAATCGATTATCTGATTTATTCTTTGTTATGGCACGATTCGAAAACTTCAAAAAGAACCAAGAAGAAACCCGCTGGTTACCGGATTAATGGCTTTATCAACCAAACACAAAAAGTTTATTGATGAAAATCGTACCAAATGGAATACGAAACAACTCGCTGATAAAATCAGTCAGTCTGTGGAGGAAGTACAAGCGTATTTAGATGAAAACACCCTGCCTGAAATCAGTTCATCAAAAGCAAAATGGTTTACCCTAATTGCTGTAAGTATTCCGATTGTATTCTTTTTTGCTCTTGAGTTAGGTTTACGTCTGGCGAATTATAAAGGTGACTTAAGTTTATTTATTGTCGCTGAAAGTCTGAATCGTGAATATACATTCCCCAACCCTAATTATGCCAAACGTTACTTTTTTAATACAGCCGTTGTACCTAATCCGGGTAAAGACGCTTTTCTAACTCAAAAACCCGCTAACGGGTTTAGAGTTTTTGCATTAGGCGGGTCATCAGCCGCCGGTTATCCGTATATGTCTAATGTAAGGTTCACTAAATATGCAGAATTAGCTCTGAAAGATGTATTGCCTGATAAGTATGTGGAAGTGGTGAACTTAGGCACATCAGCTATTAATACATATACATTGTATGATCAGGTTGATGAAGTTTTAGAGCAAAAACCGGACGCTATTTTTATCTATGCCGGACACAATGAATTTTACGGTGCTTTAGGTGTTGCGTCCTCTGAAAGTTTGGGCGCGTTCCCTGCTTTTGTACGTATGTACCTCGGCATTCAGCGGTTAAAAACCTTTTTGTTGTTGCGCGATGTAATTACTTGGATTATGGCACAAGTACAAGGTGAACCGCATAAGTCCGGTACGCTGATGGAACAAGTTGTTCGTGAACAGGAAATTCCGTTAGAAAGCGACTTATACCAATTAGGGAAAATTCAGTTTGAGAGTAACATGATGGCTATCGTTTCCAAATTTAGAAGCCATGGAATACCCGTCTATATTTCCAGTTTGGCATCCAATCAAAAAGATCAAAAGCCTTTTATTTCATCTGAAAGTGCAAAAAATCCTAAAGCAATCGACATATATCATCAAGCGCAGGTAGCTTTTTCAAAAGGTAATATTCAACTAGCTGATTCTCTGTTTACTTTTGCTAAAGATTTAGATGCACTTCGCTTTAGAGCCAGTTCCGAGTTTAATACACTTATTAAAGAAATGGCTGAAAAAACCGGTTCTGTGTATGTATCAGCTGAAGAAGATTTCAAAGAAAAATCGCCGAATGGAATAATTGGTAACGAGCTCATGTTAGAGCATTTACACCCGAATGTTGACGGATACTCAACGTTAGGAAAGTCTTTCGTTGATGTGTTTTTATTAAGCCCTCCGAAAAACTTACGTGTGAATCGCACAAATTTGAGGGATTGGACATATTACAATGAACATGTATATGTAACTGATTTTGACAAAACGATAGCTGAAATTAAACTCCTCAGATTAAAGTCGGGTTGGCCGTTTGTTCAAAAGAATGAGTACAAAAATGTGATTATTTATAAACCCGAAACGATTGCTGACAGCCTCGCTTTAGATGTTGTGGAGAATAAAATAACCCTAGAAGAGGCTAAAGTTAAACTTGCAGAAACATATACAAAAAGGCGTCAGATTGATAAGGCTATTCATGAATATCTAAGCATTATTGTTGACATTCCATACAGTGCTTCTGCTTATGTATTTGTTGGGAAATTATATATCGACAGTAATCGGTTAGATAAGGCCGAACCGTTTCTTGAGATTGCAAACCGTTTAGATGCGAATGCCTTTACCAAAAAAATGCTGGGCGCCATCAAAATTGATAAAAAAGAGTACGAGTCTGGCATTCGATATTTAAAAGAATCTATTCAGTTAAACCCCAAAGATCCGCAGGCATTGTATAATCTTGCCGGCGGGTATGCTTTAAACCGTCAGTTTAAAGAAGCTAAAGAAACGGCTGAAAAAGTAAAGGAAATAAATCCTAACTATCCGGGTTTAATGAGCTTAATCAACCAATTAAAAAACATAAAATAAGATATAGGTAACGTATGGCATTAATGGTCAGTGTTTCGGGAATTCGAGGCATTTACGGTGAAGATTTGCACCCTGAAAATTTAGTTCCGTTTACAGCGGCATTCGGAACTTGGGCTAAAAAAGGCAAAGTGGTAGTTGGGCGCGATTCTCGTGTCACCGGCCCATTGGTTGAATCTATTGTAATTGCTACACTTAGAAGCGTTGGTTGCGATGTAATTTCGGTTGGAATAGCCCCGACTCCGACAGTTGCGATGAGCGTTTTAGAACATAAAGCCGCAGGCGCTATTATGATTAGCGCTTCGCACAATCCGGCGCAATGGAACGCTTTAAAAATGCTGAATGAAAAAAGCGAGTATTTAGATAGTGAACAGGGCAAGGAAGTCATCAAGATTACACAGGAAAAATCCTATTCGTTTGTGGATTATAAATCAATGGGAAGTATTCTTGTTGATGAAAACGCTGTTCAAAAGCATATTGACGCCATTTTAGCACTCCCTTATATCGATGCAGATTTAATTCGCTCTAAGAAATTTCGAGTAGCCGTTGATGCCGTAAATGGTGCGGGCTCTGAATCCATTCCTGCATTGCTAGTGGCTTTAGGTGTTGCTCATATTGAAAAATTGTATTGTACCCCGGATGGACTTTTCCCTCACAATCCCGAGCCACTTCCCGAACATTTAAAGGATATTTGTGAATTAGTTCCCAAAGCAACATGCGATATTGGTGTTGTGGTTGACCCAGATGCCGACCGTTTGGCATTAGTTGATAATAATGGACGCTTTTTTGGTGAAGAATACACTTTGGCGGCAATTAACGATTTTTATTTGGCTAAATATCACGGTGATATCGCGGTGAATTTGTCTTCATCTATGATTAATGACTGGGTGGCAAAGAAATACGGAATTGTTTGTCACCGCGCTGCAGTTGGCGAAATCAATGTGGTTAAGGTGATGCAGGCTAAGAATGTAGTAATGGGCGGCGAAGGAAACGGCGGCGTTATTAATCCTGATTTGCATTTTGGCCGAGATGGATTGGTTGGAATTGCCATGATGCTTCAGTTTATGGCTGAAAGCGGAAAAACTTCTGCTCAAATTCGAGATGATTTACCTACGTATTACATGGGTAAGTTTAAACTAGAGTTAGGCTCTGTTAATGCTGATGAAGCTTTAGAACAAGTAAAGAAAGCCTATGCTCAATATGAAATTAATCTGGTTGATGGTGTAAAGATTGTGATGCCTGACGGATGGATTCACCTTAGAAAATCGAACACGGAACCGATTATTCGTATTTATACCGAAGCTGATTCTCAGGAAAAAGCTAACAAATTGGCACAGCACGTCATGTCTTTAATGAAATAATTCTGAAAAGACGTAAGGTATTGTCACTCCTGCGAATGCAGGAGCCTCATTTCGTTTAATATTTATGCAGAATCCATAAATAAGTGCTAACCATTCGTAAATAGTACAAGATTCCCTCATCCGAGGGAATGACGATGGGTTCTTCAGTGGGAGATTCAATACTCATAAAACTTTAGAGATTAATTATGTCAATTAATCACACCTTGT
>SBGQ01000117.1 GCA_006226965.1 bacterium
GCCATGTCGGTATCTGTAAAGCCCGGAGCAATGGCAACTGAAATCACACCATCTTTTCCAAATGCTCTGGCGATGGTTTTATGAACACCGATAATTCCGCTTTTTGAAGCTGCATAAGCCGAATAGTGTTCCGTTTCTCCCCTATAGCTAGCTCTCGATGCAATCACTATATGTGTACCTGATTTTCGTTTTTTCCACTCGGGTAATGCCCATTTTACCAATTGAGTCGGCGCTTGCAAATTAACTTGTAAAACGCGATTCCAATGAGTTTCCCATGCTTCATCTGAAACATCAAATGCACAGGGTTCTGAAATACCTGCATTATTGATGATAATTGTTGGGGTGAACTCACCTGTTAATATAGGTTTTAGATGTTCAGCCACTTGTTTGGAATCAGCCAAATCACAAGAAACTCGACGGAAATTTTCAAATCCATCAAAATCAGCATCAAAAACACCTGTTCTTGATACTCCAATTACCTTAAAACCGGCTTTTAGTAATTCTATGCTGATTGATTTTCCGATTCCACGTGATGCGCCTGTAACTAATGCAAGATTCATGCTTTCAAAATTTGTCTTCAATTGTGAACAAGTTAATTAACAGGCGCCCAATTAGAAAGATTAATTTAGTTTTTAGGTTTGCGATACACAGGTACAAATGAGCAGGCTTCACCGTACATAATACGTTCAACACCAGTTTCTATTAGTTTTTCAGTTGCTAAGGCATAAAATTCGTCTGTAATGGCTTTATTTCCGCAACCTTTTACCAACACACGCTTGGAATTCAGTTCAGACCAATTATTTAGTGTGATAGATTCTGACACTAGCTTTTTGAGGACTTCAGCTGTATTTCCTTTAAGTATTCGACGTGCAAATGGTTTTGCATGTTGAACAATCAGCATAAAAGCCCAAGGCTGTAAAATGGCATCAGTTGAGCAAAAAGTTGCTAGTATTTTACCTTCGTAACTACTCCAATCTATCTGCTGTAAATGCTCTCTAAAGTCTTTTTCTTTCAGCATCAATCCATGGAATAAATACGGGGCAATATCAAACTCGACGATTTCTTCTTTTGGCAAAAATTTTTCTAAATCGAGTGTAATTAATCCCGATTGTTCTACTTTGTTTACTATTGTTCCTGATTCGCTCATATCAAAATGAAAAAAAAGGCCGATGAATCGGCCAATATGTTAAACTGAAAAAGAATCGCCGCAGGAACAGGTTCGAGCAGCATTCGGATTGTTAAAATGAAAACCTTTGCCTTTCAGACCCTCAGAAAAGTCCAATTCGGTTCCGGCTAAATACAAGAAGCTTCTCATATCTACAACCAGAGGAATTCCATGATCTTCAAACTTTTGATCGTGTTGTTCAGCCTTTTCCGGTTCATTATCAAAATCAAAAGCGTAGGTTAATCCTGAGCAACCACCGCCAACAACTTTAATGCGTAAAGGCGTTTCTTTTGTAAAGCCTTTATTTTCACGAATTTCGTTAATTCTGGATGCCGCACGATCTGTAACTGTGATAGCCATATTATTTATTAAACAGATTCAATGATGATTTCCGGATCAATTCGTTTTACCATGCTTTCGATAGCAAATAAGGTTCCGGTTGATGCCGTTGGGCATGTTCCGCAAGCTCCTTGATAGTGAACTTTCAATACGTTTTCATTTAATCCTAAGACTTGTAAACCGCCGCCATCAGCTAACAAATATGGACGAACTTGTTCGTCTAACATCATATTGATTTGTTGTAGACGCGGATCGTCACTATTCATCGCTTCATCTGAAACGTGAACACTGTGGTCTTTCGCTAAATCAAATTGTGGTTCTGCTTCACGAATCGGAGGTGCTAATTGGCGTAATAATTCACTCCATTCAGCCTGACCATCCTGAGTTACTGTCACGTATTTATCAACGTAATACAATGAAATTACATGTGGAATTTCAAAAACAGCTTTCGCAAAAGCATCATCCTCTTTTACTTGTGCCGGATTATCATAAGCTCTTGTCACACCACGTGTAATAGGGTCTTTTAACACAAAACGCATCGCGTTTGGGTTAGGTGTACGTTCGATTTCTGCGATTTTTGGCATGGTGAAAACTCCCGTTATTATTCTGTAGTTGCCGTTTTTTGTCCGATCATAGCTGAATGTAAAGTATGCCAGGGTAAGGTTGCACATTTTACTCGAACCGGAAAATCTTTAATACTTTTAAATACCGTTAAATGTCCCAAATGGTTGGGTTCTTGGTCAACATCTAATTTTCCGGTACTCATCATTTGAAACTCTTTAAACAAAGTTTCTACTTCATCTAAGGTTTTACCTTTGGCTGCTTTAGTCATCATAGATGCCGATGCAGTTGATACGGCGCACCCTTTTCCAGTAAACTGAACAGAATCAATGGTTCCATTTTCTGCCAGTTTGATAAAAAACTCGAAACTATCACCGCACAAAGGATTATGCCCTTTTATTTTGATGTCAGCATTTTCCATTTCCCCGAAATTCCGAGGATTTTTGCTGTGATATGTAATTTGGTCGTTATAAATTCCTATGCTCATGCGAAAATCTGTTGAACTTTTAATAGACCTTGTACTAAAGCGTCAATTTCTTCTTTTGTGTTGTAAACCGCAAATGAAGCTCTGGATGTAGCCGGAATACCGAATCGTGTCATTAATGGCTGCGCACAATGGTGACCAGCACGAACGGCGATTCCTTCCATATCTAAGATTGTACCTACATCATGCGGGTGAATCTCGTCCATAATCAAAGAAATAATAGAAGCTTTTTCTTTTGCAGTTCCTAAAATGGAAATTCCCTGCATTGGTTCAATTATAGATGTAGCATAAACTAATAAGTCATGTTCATGCGCAGCCATTTTTTCTAAACCTATAGATTGAATAAATTCTATCGCAGCGCCTAATCCTATGGCTCCGCTAATGTTAGGCGTTCCTGCCTCAAACTTATACGGCAATTCATTATAGGTAGTTTTCTCGAAAGAAACCTCCATAATCATATCACCGCCGCCGCGAACCGGTGGCATTTTACTAAGCCATTCTTTTTTGCCATACAGTACGCCAACTCCTGTCGGGCCGTACATTTTATGAGCAGAAAACACAAAGAAATCACAATCCAAATGCTGAACATCAATCTTTGAGTGCGGAGTTGATTGAGCGCCGTCAACAAGTACAGGTATTCCTTTTTCGTGTGCTCTATCAATTACAAACTTAACTGGGTTAACTGTCCCCAAAACGTTGGAAATGTGAACCAGGCTCACCAATTTTACTTTATCGGTAAGCAAGTTTTCAAAAGCATCTAAGTCAAGCTCACCGTTATCTAAAACCGGAATAACCTTGATTTTAACACCTTTTGAAACGGCGTGAATCTGCCATGAAACAATATTAGCGTGATGCTCCATTTCAGTGAGAAGAATTTCATCGCCCTCTTTGAAATAAAACTGAGCTAAAGAAGCTGCAACTGTGTTAATGGCATCAGTTGTTCCCGATGTCCAAATTATCTCTTCTTCATGCTTTGCATGAATGAAGTTTTGAACCGTTACACGCGCTTTTTCATACGAATCGGTTGCAGTCTGAGACAAGTAATGCACACCTCTATGCACGTTGGCGTGTTCGTTCGAATGATATAATCGAATACGTTCCTGAACAGAACGAGGCATCTGTGAAGACGCCCCGTTATCCAGAAATACCAATGGTTTACCATGAACCTGGCGACTAAGAATGGGAAACTCTTCCCTGACTTTTGCAATATCTAAATCGTTTGTAAGTAAGGTATTCATGGTAAATGCTTAATTATGCCGGTAAGTGTTCTGTTACCTGATGGGCATACGTGGAAACGTACGCACTTAATTGTTTCTTGAGTGATTCTACTTCTAAGTTTTCAATAACTTCGAGAGCATATCCGTAAATCAATAACTCTTTTGAAGTTAATTCATCCAAACCTCTGGATTTTAAGTAGAACACTTCTTCTTCATCTAACTGACCAACCGTAGCACCGTGTGAACAACGAACGTCATCAGCGAAGATTTCTAATTGCGGTTTAGTATCAACGGTTCCGTTATCAGATAACAAGATATTTCTGTTTTCTTGGAACGAATCTGTTTTTTGAGCGATTTGATCAACCCATATTTTACCGTTAAACACAGAATGTGCTTTATCATCAACCACAACTTTATGTAATTGGTGTGATGTACAATTTGGTTGCTGATGATGCATTAAGGTGTGCGTATCAGACTCTTGTTCACCGTTAATCAGCACTAAACCGTCTAATATTGAATTGGATTGTTCACCTGTTAAATCTGCGCGTACATCAGAACGAGAAACTTTAGCACCAAAATGAATGGTATATGACTGATAGTCTGCGTTTTGATCTACTTTGGTTCCCAATCTGTTGATGTGGAACGCTTTTTTTGATTCACGCTGAATGCGATAATGCTGCAAATGAGCACCTTCCGCCATTCTGATTTCAGCAACCGGAATGTTTAAATATTCAAACTCACCGAGACCGATAAAATCTTCGATGATGGTTGCTTTAGCGAAGGCATCAGCTAAAATAACACATCGAGGTGCAATTACAGCTCCTTCAGCTTCTTTTGTCACAAGATTAAGAATGTGAACCGGAGATTCGAATTTGGTTTCTTTTGGGATGAATACCAAAACGCCGTTATCAACAATGGCACTGTTTAATTCAACAAAGAAATCATCTTTCGGATGAATTAAAGAACCTAAATGCGTTTCTAATTCATTGTATTGTGGCTCACCTGCATCGCTAAATGTTTTTAAGCAAGCACCTTTTGGTAAGTTCTCAATTCGAGATAAATCCTGACGGAAAAAACCATTTACAAATACCAACGTGGAATCTATGGCTTCTTCTAACAAATATGGAGTAACATCAACCTGAATATTGGATGCGGTTGACAATTTGAAATCAGCACGGGCAATATCTTTAAGATTCAAAAAACGCCATTCTTCATCTCTATTTGTCGGAAACTTTATCGATTTAAAACGCTCAAGAGCAGCATTTCTGTAATCGGACAAAAACTCCAACTGAAAAGAATGGTTTTGAATCAAGCTTTGAAGAGTTTCTTTAGCTTGCATTATTTAACAGCCCCGTTTGTGTGAACATCAGCTAAAATCCAGTCGTAACCACGCTCTTCTAATTCTAAAGCGAGTTCTTTTCCACCTGATTTAACGATTTTGCCTTTTACTAAAACGTGTACAAAATCAGGCTCGATGTAATTCAACATTCTCTGATAGTGTGTAATCATCAACACAGCTTTTTCAGGTGTAAATAATTTGTTGATACCATCGGCAACAATACGTAAAGCGTCGATGTCTAAACCTGAATCAGTTTCATCTAAAACGGATAATAATGGTTGTAAAACAGCCATTTGAAGAATTTCGTTACGTTTTTTCTCACCACCGGAAAAACCTGTATTCACAGCGCGATCTAAAAACGCAGGATCCATTTCTACAACTTTTAATTGCTCACGAATGTAATCATCGAACTCAAGCGGATCTAATTCTTCGCCACCTTTTGACTTTTGAATAGAATTGTAAGCTTGGCGTAAGAATGTAGCGTTTGAAACTCCAGGAACTTCAACAGGATATTGAAATGCAAGAAAAACACCTAAACGTGCACGTTCTTCCGGATCCATTTCCAAAATATTTTCACCGTTGAATAAGACTTCACCGTCAGTTACTTCGTAAGCGGGGTGTCCCGCAATTACTTTAGACAAGGTACTTTTACCACCGCCATTCGGGCCCATAATGGCATGTTTTTCACCTTTATTGATAGTTAGATTAATGCCTTTAAGGATTTCAACCTCTTCTCCTTCGATGCGGGCATGTAAATTTTTGATTTCTAACACGGATTTTCCTTTTTAGTATTTATTTGTTTTTTAATTCGTTTTCTGGATTAACCAACACTGCCTTCGAGCTTGATACCCAATAATTTTTGGGCTTCCACGGCAAATTCCATCGGTAATTCTGCAAATACATCTTTACAGAACCCATTGATAATCATGGAAATCGCATCTTCTTCTGACAAGCCACGCTGTTGGAGATAAAAAATCTGATCTTCACCAACTCGTGACGTTGTGGCTTCGTGTTCAATACTCGATTTAGAGTTTTGTTGTTGGATATAAGGGAAAGTGTGTGCGCCACAATTGTTACCAATTAACATGGAATCACACTGAGAATAATTTCTGGACCCGGTCGCTTTCGGTCCGATTTTCACTAATCCACGATAGGAATTGTTCGATTTACCGGCGGAAATACCTTTTGAAATAATGGTAGAACTCGTGTTTTTACCCAAGTGAATCATTTTTGTACCGGTATCAGCTTGTTGCATTTTGTTAGTTAGAGCAACAGAATAAAATTCGCCGATTGAGTTATCACCTTTTAAAATAACAGATGGGTATTTCCAAGTAATTGCAGAACCTGTCTCAACTTGAGTCCAAGAGATTTTAGCGAAATCACCTTTACAAATTCCGCGTTTGGTTACGAAGTTGTAAATACCGCCATTACCTTCTTCATCTCCGGCATACCAGTTCTGAACAGTAGAGTATTTAATATCTGCATGGTCTAAGGCAACCAACTCAACTACTGCAGCATGCAACAAGTTTGTTGAGAACTGAGGCGCTGTACAACCTTCTAAATAACTGACACTTGCGTATTCTTCTGCAACAATTAAGGTTCTTTCAAACTGACCCGATTCCTCATTGTTGATACGGAAATAGGTGTTTAACTCCATCGGACACTTAACGCCTTTCGGAACAAAAACAAACGAACCGTCAGAGAACACGGCTGAGTTTAAAGCAGCAAAAAAGTTATCGTTTGACGGTACAACTGAACCCAAATATTTTTGTACCAATTCAGGATATTCTTTTAACGCTTCACTGATAGAACAGAAAATTACACCGGCTTCTTTAAGCTTTTCACGGAATGTAGTAGCGACTGAAACTGAATCGAAAACGGCATCAACCGCAACATTCGCTAAGCGTTTTTGCTCTGATAATGGAATTCCTAATTTCTCGTAAGTCTCTAATAAAACAGGATCAACTTCATCAAGACTGTTTAATTGCTTTTTGATTTTAGGAGCAGAGTAATATGTAATTTCGTCGTATTTAATCGGTTTGATGTCCAGATTTGGCCAGTTCATCGGCTCTTCCATCTTTAACCAGTTTCTATATGCCTTAAGACGAAATTCGAGCATAAATTCAGGCTCGCCTCTTCTCTTCCAGATCTCACGAACCACATCTTCGTTTAATCCTTTTGGAAACTCATCATATTCAATTTCTGTAACAAACCCGTATTTATAGGGTTGTGATACCATTTTGTCAATTGTTTGCGTATCGCTCATGTGTAAAATTGGGTTCCAATTAATAATGTGTAAAGATACAAAAACTTAGCCCCTTACATGGACTAAATCTTAATAAGCATAATAATTCGTGCAAAATATGCAACTTTTTACCTCCATTTATCCAATAGAAACTTATTATCCGCAGAATAGACTTCCTTTATTCTCGTACTAAAAAGTCTTAATTAAAAGCTTCTTATTTGCTTATCAATGCTCTAAAAGTTCTAATCAAAATAGACAAGTCTTTGTAACTTTGCGCTCAATTCACTAATCAAGACACTATTTTGAAAAGTTATTTTAAGCTTCAGAAATTTTACAATGAATCCCCAATTTGGGTTGTGATCATTCGTTTTTGTTTCATTCTCGGAATTTCTATTTGGTTTGGCGCTTTGGTCTTTTTTGCATTTGGCGCGGCAGGTATACCATTTAAAATCGCTAATACATGGAGTTTGACAGGTGTAAATCCAACTATGCCAGAGCAGATAGTTAGTTACAGAACTGTGGGAGGTGCGATTACTTCACAAATGCTTATTAAATTGAATCAAATTGAGATTATTGCCTTATTTCTAACATCAGTAGCATTGTTTTTAGCTTGGATTCCAGAACATAACAGAAGCACACTTCTACTCTTTCAAACGCTGATTATGGCTTCTATGGGTATTTTATTGTTGATTTATATGGAAAAAATCGGCGTTAGAATGTTCGAGATTCAATCCACGATTCCGATTGATTTTTCGATTACTGATGAAAGCCTAAAACTTGCGGCGCACAAAGAATTCGAAGTACTGCACAAACGTTACTCTTCTTTAGTTTCAGCGAACGCCATTTTAGCATTCTTGCAGATACTTTTATTCTCGATAAATCCACTAGCTAAAGTCAGAACGAACTAAACCATAATAATTAGTCATAATTCAGTATTTTTGGCCTTCATTTTAAATAGCAGACAATATGATTGAAATTAAAACCAAATTCGGCACCATTCGCATCAAATTATATGATGAAACACCTTTGCACAGAGATAACTTTTTGAAATTAGCGAAGGAAGGATTTTACAATGAAACTCAGTTTCACAGAATTATCCCAAATTTCATGATTCAAGGCGGCGACCCCTATTCAAAACCGGGCGAAAGCGGACGAATTGGCACTGGCGGACCCGGATATACCATTCCAGCTGAAATCAACGGTACATTCAAACATAAAAAAGGCGCTGTTGCTGCTGCTCGCTTAGGCGATCAAATGAATCCAAAAAGAAACAGCTCCGGTTCACAATTCTACATCGTAAACGCTAATACCGGCGCTCATTTCCTCGACGGACAATACACTGTATTTGGTGAAGTTGTTGAAGGCTTGGACGTTGTTGATGCTATTTCTGCAGTTCAAACAACTTCAAGTGATTTTCCTGTTGAAGCTGTTTCAATGGAAGTTTCAGTTGTAGAAGCTGAATAACATCTTATTGTCTAACAATACGTTAAAAGTATAATCTAAATTAATTCATGTCAGAACACGAACTCAGTATAAGCGAACAGGAAGAACTCCGCAGAGAGAAACTTCAACAACTTAGAGATTTAGGTGTTAACCCATACCCTTACGAATTTGATGTTACCCATCACAGTGCTGAAATTAAAGCGAATCCGGATAACTACATTACCGAAGACCATAGTGTTTCTCCGAAAGTAGCTGTTGCCGGTAGAGTTATGACTCGCCGAATTATGGGTAAAGCTGCTTTCTTTAATCTTCAAGATGCAGAAGGAACCATTCAGGTTTATATTCGCAGAGATGATGTCGGCGAAGAAAACTACAATACCGTTTTCAAGAAATTGGTTGATCTTGGTGATATCGTTGGAATTAAAGGTTTTGTATTCCGCACTCAAACCGGAGAAGTAACCATCCATGCAGAGTATTTCGAGTTGTTAAATAAAACCTTGAAACCTATTCCAGTAGCTAAAGAGATTGAAGAAAACGGCGTAAAGAAAGTATTTGATGCTTTTGCTGATAAAGAATTACGCTACCGAATGCGCTATGTTGATTTAATCGTGAACCCACAAGTTCGAGAAACTTTCCGCAAACGCACCAAATTGGTTCAGGTTATGCGCGAGCACATGAACGAATTGGGATTTTTGGAAGTTGAAACACCGATTTTACAACCGATTTATGGTGGTGCTTCTGCTCGTCCTTTTGTTACACATCATAATGCTTTGGATATGAAACTCTATATGCGTATTGCAAACGAGTTATATCTGAAACGTTTGATTGTAGGCGGATTCGACGGAGTTTATGAGTTCTCAAAAGACTTCAGAAACGAAGGAATGAGTCGTTTTCATAATCCTGAATTTACTCAAGTTGAGTTGTACGTAGCTTACAAAGATTACAATTGGATGATGGAGTTCACCGAAAAAATGGTTGAAAAAGTAGCTATTGCATTACATGGTTCAACTAAAGTTCAGGTTGGTGAACATGAAATCAATTTCCAGACACCATGGCCACGTATTCCGATGTTCGAAGCCATCGAAAAAGAAACCGGACATAATTTATACGGTAAATCATTAGACGAACTCAAAACTATAGCTCATGAGTTAAAAATTCATGTTGATGATACCATGGGTATCGGAAAAATTATTGACGAGATTTTCGGTGAATATGTTGAACACAAATTGATTCAACCTGTATTTATTACCGATTACCCGATTGAAATGAGTCCGCTTGCTAAAAAACACAGAAGCAAAGAAGGACTTGTTGAACGTTTCGAGGGAATTTGTAACGGAAAAGAAATCTGTAATGCCTTCTCTGAATTAAACGACCCAATTGACCAACGTGAACGCCTTGAAGAACAAGCAAGTTTACGTGATATGGGAGATGATGAAGCTATGGCTGTTGATGAAGACTTCTTGCGTGCTTTAGAGTACGGAATGCCTCCAACTGCCGGATTAGGTATTGGTATTGATCGTTTAACCATGATCATGACAAACTCTGAAAGTATCCGAGATGTTTTATTCTTCCCTCACATGAGACCGGAATAATCAACTATTTGAATTCTTTAAAAGCGAGGTGATTTGTCACTTCGCTTTTTTTATTTCTGTGTATTTTGATTCGCCTATGTTTTCAGCTTTAAACAGATTTATTGCCGCCCGTTATTTTGGCGCTAAACGTCAGAATGGAAAGTTTTTATCCTTTATTCGCATAATGGCTATTGGCGGAGTTGCTGTCGGTTCTGCGGGTTTATTAATGGCGCTATCAATTGTACATGGATTTAAATCTGTAATCCATAATAAAATAATGAGTTACGGACCTGAAATCGTGATTCAGACTTTTTCAGATTACCCGATGTATCGTTCCGATACACTATTAACATTTTTATCTAAAGAAGCTGAAATCCTTGCAGCACAACCTGTTATTGAATCACAAATTATGATTCAAATTGGAGATCGAGTTGAAGGTGTTTTTTTACGCGGCTTAGAATCTGAGGATAGAATCACAAAGCTTCCTGAATATGTAAAAGAAGGCGGATACATTTCAGTAAATGATGAAATCTTACTTGGTGCAAAACTGGCTAAAAACTTAAACGCCACAATTAATGAATCTGCTTTTATCTACAGTATTAACGGTGTTCCGTCGAGATTAAATCCACCTGATATACGTAAAGCAACCGTTCATGGAATTTATGAAATCGGAATCGATAAACTTGATGAAGCTATTGTAATTGCGCCAATAGAATGGTCGAGAAAACTCCTGAATTATCAACCTCATCAAATTGATAAAGTATTTATTAAGACTAAGCCGGGAACAGATATTAAAGCGTACAACGCTCTTTTAAATGACAAGCTGCCCTATCCTATGCAAACAGAATCGGTTTATGAAACCTATGGTTCTATTTTTGCTTGGGTGAATCTTCAAGAACAAACCATTCCTTTGGTAATCGGTGTTATGATTATTGTGGCAGCGTTTAATTTAATCGGAACTATATTGATGATGGTTTTAGAGCGAACTCGTGATATTGGAATTCTAAAAGCAATGGGCGCTAATGACAAAACCATCAAATCTATTTTTCTTATTCAGGGAAGTTTAATTGCTATCAGCGGATTAGCGATTGGAATCTTGATTTCTTATACCTTCTTTTGGTTACAGACAACCTATTCAATTATTCCGCTGCCTCAAGAGAATTATTATATGTCCACAGCGCCGGTAGAACCTCATTTGATGGATGTTTTTTTAGTATCAATAATCACGTTTGTATTATCATGGTTAGCCTCTTATTTGCCGGCAAAAGTCGCTTCTCAGATTCAGCCATTAAAAGTTATCGCATTCGGTAAAGCGTAGTTTTTTATTAAGGAATTTTAAGTACTATTTTTTCTTTACAATAAGTTACATTGCTTGGGAAATAAGAAGTAAATGATGCCATTCAAGAATACATGGAATAATAAAATGGGGATAAAAAAAATCATTTTAAGCAGCTTGATTGCATGTGTATTGTTTATAACTCTACCGGGAACTAGCTATTCCCAAACCTATTTAGATTCACTTAGAAATAATATCTCGTTAAGTAAACGAACAGATATTCAAAGAGTGGATGATCATTTAAAATTTTCGCTTGAACTGGTTTATATAAATCCGAAAGAAGCATTTAAACATGTAGAAGATGCGTTGTATTTAGCTACCTTAATTGATTACAAACGCGGCATTGCATCATCTTACAGAATTATCGGAAGCTTAAACTCAGCTGAAGAAAACTATATAACAAGTATTGATTTCCTACAACGGGCATTAAGCATGTTCGAAGAATTACAAGACTCAACAGGAATTGCAAATTGTTATATCTCGTTGGGGCATACATTCAGACGCCAAGACAATGTTTTTCAGGAAGTGTTCTACCACCGAAAAGCGTTCCAAATATTTGAGCGTTTAAACAATAAAGAACGTTTAGGCGTTTCCATGCATAATTTGGGAGAAAGTTTTATCAAAATAGGCAAACTTGACTCTGCTCTAATCTTAACTAATAAGGCTATTCAGATAAATACAGATTTAAAAAGGATGACCGTATTATCTTCCTGTTACAAAGCTTTGGGAAAGATATATTACGCCAAGAACGATTACACCTTATCTGAAACGGCATTAAAAAAGGCAATCAGCATAAATGACGATCTGGGAGAAAACTCTCAAAAATTAGCGCTTATTGAAGCCTTAATTTATTTAAGTGACATTTACGATATTCAAAAAAAATACGCCAAAACGATTGAGACCTTAGAATATGCCGAAAAAGTAAACAGGAGCTATTACTTCACCGAGTTTACTAAAACGATTTACGAGAAACTCATTACTCTATATATCAATCAAAATAACCTGGCGAAAGCCCGATACTATTTAGTTTACTCAAACAAACTCATAGACTCCATCCAAACTAAGCAACAAATTGACCGCTCAAGTTTAATGCTGAGCGCATTTAAAACGTATCGTTTAGAAGAGCAAACTAATCTATTAAAAGAAACAAATACATTACAAAGTACAGTAATAAAACAGCAATCCTATTTAATCTACCTCTCTGCCATTTTTGTAATCTTATTAACATTAGGAATGGTTCTGATTTTCAGGATTAATCGTTCACTTCAATCAAAAAACCTGCTATTAGCAGAGCAGACAGCATTGATTACGCAACAAAAATCTGAATTGAGCACCTTAAATCAGACAAAAGATAAATTCTTTGGAATTGTTGCACATGACATCAGAGGGCCGATTGGAGCGCTTAGCCAGATAAATGAATTACTCATTGATTCCATATCAAAAAATGATAGAGAGCAACAACATTTTTTAGCAACTATCATGAAGAAAACGATTGAGAATACGTATCGATTAGTCGAGAATATTATCAGCTGGGCTTCTATCCAAATGAAAAAAGAGCACGCAAAGCCAACTGTTGTTTCAATTTCAGCCAGAGTAAAAAAATATCAAGATATCTATCAGCCATTACTTACGGATAAAAACCAGACTTTAATTACTGACGTGAATACTACACATCACGTTTTTGCTGATGAAAATCATGTTGATTTAATTTTGAGAAATCTGCTTAATAATGCTATCAAATTTTCGAATAGTAACTCCAGAATTTGGATTTCAAGTTCGATTGATACAACAGAATCTTATTGTGTGATTGAAATAAGAGACGAAGGCCTGGGTATTGCAAAAGAAATGCAAAATAAATTATTCAAAATTGAAGAAATGTCGTCAACGCACGGTACTGCCGGAGAAATCGGAAGCGGTTTAGGATTAAACCTTGTGAGCGAATATGTAGGTATGAATAACGGAAAATTAAAATTCGTTTCAGAACCGGGAATCGGTACAACTTTTATTGTAGAGTTACCTATAAAAAAAGGCGACTAAAAAAATTAGCCGCCTTTACAATTTATGCACGTTGGCGTTTTCTAATAACACCGACTGTAAACACAATCCCGATTAGAAAAATGCTTGCCGATAAGGTGTAAATCGGTACTGAATTATCTTTTACCAATTCTATTAATTTGTCCAGACTGATTTCTTCTTTCGTCAAAATCATACCCTGCATTTGCTCTGAGCCTGCATTTTGAACTTTATTCAACGCTTCATTATATGCTTTAGCATCGTCTTTTGTTGATAAGTCAGAAATCATAGCAGCTAATTTGGCATTATCACACACAAATCCGCTACATCCTGCTTGGTTTTCTTTAATCAATTCAACATGCAGTGCAGCTATCTCCTTTTTTACAGATTCTGACGGATTCCAATATCCTTTTCGAATCGTTTCGAGCATTACTGCTGTCATTTCTTGCAATGCGTACGGGTTTTTATCTTTGAAAAACTCAACCGTGCCAAGCTTTAATTTATCCTGTACATAAATTTCATGATACCCTTCCCATATTTCTTTGTCAATCGCATCGGGTTTCATAACGTTCCAACCATAGGTATCTCGGAAGTTTTCAGCGAATAATTCCGCAGCGGTTGCCCCCTCTTTCATTTGAGCTTTAATGAATTTCGGATTGAATAAATTCGTTCTGGTTTCTGCCCAAATCGCTTCTTTTAAGTCCTGTACAAAAGGGTTGTATTTATTACGATAATCATTAAAATATCCGTCTGGGTCTTTACCTGTTACATTTCTGATGGTTAATGTAAGTCCGCCCATAAATTCATATACGTGATCTAAGGATATCGGTCCGGTTACATTCGATGAACGCGGGTGAACAATTCCTTCGGCATCAGAAATCATTGTTTCGAAAACACCGGATTTATATTCACTCCAGGCATCTTCATCATATAACGCGCCCATATTTTTTAAATACTGTTGCGCTATTTCGTCTTCTGATTCCCACACATCACCTTTTTCAACCATTCCCATTATAGCTGTTCCATATGAGCCATTTACACCTCCGAACACACGTTTATTTGCCAAACGTTGCGCATCAGCCGGAGAAAGTCCTTTTTCTTTCATAAGGCCTTCTGCTTTTACAGAACCTGCTTTTACGAAATTTTGCTCCGTTGATGTACCCTCTTGCGCTGCAAGCGCTACAGCCTTGTTTATGAGCGTTAAACGTGATGCCGCAATATCTCTCAACTGTCCTGATGTTTGTACGATGACATCAATTCTCGGACGGCCAAGTTTTTCAATCGGAATTAACTGAACATCATAAACACGTCCCGCTTTATTCCAAAGTGGTTCTGCGCCAATCATATACAGAATTTGTGCGATGTTCATTCCATTATCACGAATAAACTCAGAACTCCATAAAGTAAATGCCAGTTTTTTGGGATAATCGCCATGTTTTGAGATATGTTTTTGTAAGAGTAAATCACCCAGTTGTTTTCCCACATTCCAAGCCTCTTTTGTTGGCGTATTTTCAGCGTTTACAGAGTATAGATTGCGTCCGGTCGGAACAGTCCAAGGATTTACTGCTGGATCACCGCCCGGTGTTGGTGCGATATATCCTCCGTTTAAACCATTTACATACGAGTTCAATTCCGCATCAAAAGAAGCTTTCAGATTTTGTTTATAAACAGGAATCGATTCAAGCACATTTTTCAATTGCTCTAAAGCCAAAATCTTTTCATCGCTTGATTGATTACGATCATTTAATCGCTGCAACAATGCTAAATCAGCCGCTTTCATATAACTGAGCGGTTCATTACCGCGATAAATCCCCTGAATTACAGCCAATGCTTTTGTGCGATGTTTGTCTAAGTTCTTTTTTAAATCAGACTGTTTAAGTGATGGTTTTTCAATAAGTTCAATGGTTTGTAAAGCGGAAGCCAACGCATCAACACCCATCATTCTAACCGTTTTTTCAATTTCATCTTCTGAATACGGTACACCGTAAGCGTGCAATCCGATTTCTATTTTTTGTGCATTTAGATGAAATAAATAATGTGAAAGTTGAGCAACCGTTTCTTCATCTAACTCCTGAATCTGCGCATCCGTTAATTCAAGGTCTTTTTTTACAGATGTGGAATCTAAAAGCGTTCTGATTTTCTTTTTGTATTGAACAGCAAATGCCTCATCAGTAGTTTCTTGTAAGCCAGAAACAGCCAGATTCAATTCTTTAAGTGAACCGTATAATTCGGCTTCATCTAAAGGAGAAGTCAAGTGAGTAACCATGGTAGCTTGCGTTCTGCGTTTTGCCATCATGGCTTCGCCAACGTTGTTTATGCTATATACATACACATGAGGTAGCGGCGCAATCAATATTTCAGGCCAGTCTTTGAGTGATAATCCGGCTTGTTTCCAAGGTGTAAATTCTAAGTTTCCGTGTGTTCCCCAATGGCTGATTACATCTGCTTTAAATTTCATTCGAGACCATAAATACGATGCGATATACGCATGAGGCGGCGCTTTTTTTACACCATGAACCATTTTGTATTCCGTTTCACCTAAAGCGGACGGTAAGACAGGAAGCAAAGCAATATTACCAAATTCGATTCGTGGAATTACGATGTACGATTTTCCGTCAATCTGAGTAGTTGAATAGGTTCCCGGAGCATTGCCATACAAGGCTTCTACTTCTTTGTACGCCTCAGCATCAATTTCTGATTGTATCCAAGAAAGGTATTCATCAACAGGAATTAAATCGGGATTACCTTCTTTAACATAGGTTTCAAGTGAGCCTTTAGCATAATCGCCGTAAACCGGACCTTCTTTCATAATTCGTTGAAGCAACTCTTCTTCAGATTTGGGGTGACGATTTCCAGTATCAAAGCCCTGTTCTTTTAAATGATTGAGAATGCTTAAGAGTGATTTACCTACTTCCAATTGTCCGGCAACCATAGCATTTTGTCCGGCTCCTTTGTAGTAATAAATCGCCACTTTTTTGTCAGAATTCGGCGTTTCTTTCAAATTTAACCAATTCTCAACAACCTGAGTAAAACGATCGAGTTTGCCCGGAATTTCAGTATAGGTGTAATAATCTGTTTCTTTTTTTGTCTGAGCCGCAATTGCATACGGATAAATTGCTCCGTCAATTTCAGGAACTACCAGATTTTGACCAAATAAAGGTCCGGTCATACCCTGCTGGTCGTTTTCCCAATCTTCAATCGGTTGAGAAATAAGCTGAGGGTTAAGCAATGGAATATTTTGTTCTTTTAACCATTCAACGGATTTATCGCCTGAGACAGACGATAACCTTCCATGTGCAAAAAAGATGACTAAGTCGGGATTAACAGCTTTTAGCATATCTAAACGTTTGATAAACCCGCCCAATACAACAACGTTGATGCCTTTTCGCTCCAATTTCAAAATTAAACTATCCTGATAACTTCTGTATTCCATTTGCGGATTCGCACTTGTATTCACAATGGCGACTTTTTTTCCGTTTGGTTTTAACAGACCATTTTTTTGATAATCATTCCAATAATCAGCGATAGTTTCGAAATATAATTCCGTTCCGATTCTGTAAAACACCTCTTTGGGGTATGTTTTTGGTTGATTAAATGAAGGCGTAAACATCGTTTTTTCGGCTATAATCTGTGCAGAATACCCTAATAAAGATTCGTAATTCGCTAATCCACCGTTTGTTAAATATGCTTGAACCTGAACCGATTGTTCCGCACTAAAATCATCGGAACTAAACTCTTGGCTTGTTGAGTTATACATATACACTTTGGCACCGTTTGAACGAGCCTTTTCCAGATTCGTTTTTTGCTCTTCTGTTAACAGACCCAAATGGAAAGTGTAAATAACATCGGCATCAACTAAATCATGATAATTTGAAGTTTTTTCGACCGGAATTATCGAGATAAAACGGGATTGATTCGCTTTTTCCAGCTCTGCTAATGTTGATTCACGAAAGTTTACAAAAGCAATTGAAGTGTGTGCATGCTGAAAGCCAAGCCAAAGAAAAAGTGCAACAACAATTAGTACAACTAAGCTTATAAGTTTGTTTTTCATAAGACGATTAATTTTCTGGGATATAAATGATTTCACCGTTCGGTAACTGATAAGCTGAGCCAATTTTCTTACCGTTTCCTTCTCCGGTTCCTTCAGAACCTTTGTATTTCACGATTTGATTGTCTTTTTTTTCGATGATTTCCATGTTCTCTTTTCCGGGATTTTTCACCATAGTGAAATCATCTTTGCTGAATAATTCATTCATTTGATATCGGGCTACGAGTGCTACCATCAAGGCCAAGGCAAAAACCATCGAAACATCAAACAAATTCGCCATTCCTGATAAAGGATCTTCATCTTCGCCGGATTTACCAAACAATCTTCTTCTGTTTCGCTTTCTCATTTTTCATCCTTTGTTGATTCTGTCTGATAATCAGCTAAAAACTCTAATGTTGAGACATCCTGAGCAAACCATCTTGTTTTTATCAATTGCAAAACAAAACCCAATGCACCGATAACAATTCCGACAACCGTTGTTGAAAACGCGACTTGCATATTTTGCGCCATTCCGGCAATATCTCCGGAAGCTAAACCTACTAAAGCCGGTCCCATTGGAATTAAGGTTCCCATCAAACCTAACATCGGACCTAAACGAGCCGGCATTTTTACCTTCGAAAGCTCTTTATCAGCTTCAATTTCAAAGTCTGATATGGTTTTTTCACGTTCTGATGTTTGTTTTAATGGCTGAGTGATATCAACTAAAAACGGATATAAAAAAGCATTTTGCTTTTGGATTGAATCCGGAACGTTCTCATAATTCTTTGCTTTCAGCCATGTATTTAAGGTTTTATCGTAGTTCAATCGTTGAATAAACTGTGAGATAAATCCGCCGGCAGATAATAGTATTCGGATAAAAAAGAATAACAAAACGATTATTACAGGAATTAGTAAGCCTGTAGAAATCCAATATAGAAGTCCGGTTAACTCGTTCATTGTTTACTTATAGTTGATAATTTTCGTTTTAGTTGGGGAATAAATGGCGCTAATAAACTTCCTGTAAGTATGGTTCCAACGATCACAGAAAGGCTGATTCCAATTGAAGTCCAATCGTTTGTGAATACGATTCCGGGCGACTTTAAATCACTAACAATCAAGGGTAAAAACATGGAAGCTAACAGTTGTATGAAAGCGGCTACAATGAGTAATTCAGTCTGAATCTCCCATTCCGGCAAGACTTTAGAAATGAAAAACTGAATGGAAATACACGCAATCCAAACACTAATCATGTAAATGCCGTTAATTAGCGAATAATCTAATCCGTCTATGGCAACAAATAAGGCATTTTGAATCACAATAAATCCGAGTGTTGAAATTACACCCGGAATCCATATAAACACTTGTATCCACGTTTGCTTTTTCAACTCCACTCGGGAACGGATAAACGCGAAAGCAAATGCGATTAAAGCAATCGTTTCTATGAGTTGTAAAATGGCGACATAATTGATGATTGTAGGGTGTTTCAAGGCATCCATCCAACCAGATTCTGTCATATTCAAATTGTAGCGGTAAAAACCGCCCCCGAGAACCAAAAAGAATAATCCTTGAATAAGGTATGAGAAACGCTGTTTAGCTAAAGTCCATTTTAGAATGGTGCAAAACCCGCTCAAAAGAATAAAGATGCCAAGAAACACGTAAATCGCCATCGTTAGAACAATCTGGAACCGTTGGGTTGAGTAATGAATCTAAATGTGTACACACGGGCATCAGGACGTGTATCTCTGTTTATGAAAGCCTCTGTTGTGGTATCAGGATTACCTCTGTAATAACTGATAATTTGCATTTTTGTATAGGTTCCGTCTGTATTTTTGAATACCAGAATCTTACCTGGAATCGGCAAAATTGCATGTTGAGGCCCTGTTTCAGCACTTCCGGTATAATTATACCAGCCCCCGTTTCCTGTTATTGCTTTTGCTTCTGCGGTATCTGATACATAACCGGATTGAGGCGCTTCATCATATTCATCAAACAAACCGTCAACGATTTGTGCTGCTGCCGTTCCAAGACCGCTTACGCCGGAATTAACAATAATTGTTGCTCCTTTAATGCCAATATCCCAATTTGTTGTCGCTGAATCTGTATTAGCTACGATGTCGCCGGTCTTAAAATCATAAAAGACATAGCTAGTTCCGGTTGCATCTAAATCAGTTACCGTTGTGGCTTCTAAAGGTTCTGAGTCAGTATTCGTAGATGAATCCTCACATCCGTTAAACAATGCAATGGAAAACAAGCTTAATAAGGCTACTTTAATCTTCATTTTAATGTGACTTATTTTATTTAAAGTTATAGTTGAGTTGTATGTAGTAAAGTCTCCCGGGTAAAAAAGACAATTGATTTGGACGTGTGAAATCAAAAAGATTATCCACACCCAACTGCACACGTAATTTCTTAATCGGATAATTTGCCAAACTGATATTGGTTAAGGTGTACCCTTTTTCGTATTCATTATCCTGATCTAGAATCTGATTATTATTTTTATCCATAAAACCATATCTGCCTCTTAAAATGAGTCTGATACTGGTTTCCCAATGTTTATCGGGCGATGTTGCAAATAAACGTAACGTTCCGCTGTGACGCGATCTGTTAAATAAACCGCCGTAATCAGCTAATTGAACTCGTTCGTCTATATTAGTAGATGAATTTCTTCTGTAAACGGCACCGCTGTTTATCTGATCAATTACCTGCTGATCCATAGCTTGCAAATAGGAATAACCGCTCATCAATGAAACACCGGGAATTACATCCCAATGTAGTTCAGCTTCAATGCCTTGTGTATAAATCTCGTTTAAGTTGAAATAGGTATAAACGGATTGATTATTCGTTTTAATGGCTATCGGCTGAGAATCAATTAAGTTATTTATCGTATTTCTGAAAACATTAACCTTAGTTCTTAATCTGTTTTTATAGGAATAATCCAATCCCACATTTATAGAAAATGAGCGCTCTGCTTGAATGGCCTGCAAGGTTGAAGCATCAATGAGTACTAAGGCTAATTCGCCTCTCTCCTGCAATTCCTGAACGCTCTCTTCAACAGTACTCGTACCAAAAACACTATAACCGGATGTCGGATTCGTAAAATTCAAAAACAGTTGGCGAAATTCCGGAGCTTTAAACCCGTTACCGATCGACATTTTTATGTGAAGATTTTCCTTAAGCTCATAGCGTAAGCCGAACTTTGGACTAAGTTCACCGGAATATTCACTGTGATAATCTCCCCTTAACCCCGCCGTTATATTAACGTTCGAAGTTATATCCCAGTCAAGTTGCGTAAATCCAAAGTAAGACTTAAAAACAGGTTTTGATACATATCTATCGGCTTCAAGGGTTTCATAAGTATATCCTAAGCCGGAAGTTGTACGCGCTTGGGAATTCCAAAATGCATCCCATTGTAACTCTGAGCGATGCATTCGCTGATTAAACGGACTCTCACTGTACACACTGCCATTATCAGCATAATTGATTTGGGAAGTATTACCAAACCATGTTGAATTGTGAATAAACTCCATTTTTTGAGTGGAATTAAGATTAATTTTGAGAGTCGGGATTAAACTATAATCGTATTGTTTAGCTCGTTCATCCAATAAACGAATTGCATCATTTTCAATAATCTGTCCTTTATTTTCTTGATTTTCATGATATAAACGAGCTCTTAGACCCAATTCAACACGATTCGTTAAAGTAGCTGAACCTTTATACATAGCTGTATAATTCAAAAACTCAGGTACAGTGTTGCCGACAATGTTTGGGTTTAACTTATACCCGTTTGATGTATTACCATTTAAAAACAAAGACTGGGATAGTTTATCATTTTGATAAGCTGTTTCTAAACTATAGTCCTGCGAACCATAACTTCCAATTCTCGAACTTACTACAGATGTAAAACCTGTTTTGGGTTTTTCAGTGATGATATTAATTACACCTCCTAAGGCGTCACTCCCCCACAAAGCTGAGCTTGGGCCTTTTACAATTTCAATTTGTTTGATGTTGCCAACTGTTATTCTTGTTAAATCTAAGGTGCCGGAAGTGCGACCAATTACAGGCTGGCCATCAATCAGAATTAATGAATAATCGGCATCCATGCCCTGCATTTGTACACCCGTTCCATGATCTGATGTGAGAGTAATTCCCACTTGTTCCATCAAAATATCATTTAAACGTAAGGATCCTGATTGTGCTAACTCTTTTTTACTTACAACAGAAACCGGCTGAGCGACTGACTCCATGTCTTTACTTGTTCTTGTTGCAGTTACAACTACATCTGAATTAGACCAAATTCTGTTTGATTTTAGCTCAATTGCACCTAGTTCAATAATGGGTTTTGTTATAGAAAGGGATTGTTCGTGGCGTTCATATCCTAAATGGGTTATGATGATTTTACCTTCATTTTGACTGCTTTTTAGTGTAAATGAACCTGTCGAATCCGTTATTACAATGGATTGATGCCATTTCACATGAGCGCCTTTTAAATAGCCTTCATCTCCTAATACTTTCCCTTTTATGATAACATCTTTTGCGTAAAGCATCTCTAGGCTGCTTAGTACAAAGATCAGGGTTAAATGTAAAAGTTTAATAAGCATATTTAGAATAAATCTTAATAGTTGCAATCGCGTCGCAATTTTATTTAGATTTATTCCACATAACAATAGTCGAAGCTCATTTTTCTCTACTAAAAGAGATTTGACAACCCACTAGATGAGAATAGACTTTTATTGCTGGTTATATATTTAGTAAAATCAATGATTAACAAATACGTTTCTCGTTCCAAAATTTCAGAGGCTAAATTCAGACAGTTAGTTTCGTACTTTGCACTGAATTTAAGTGCTACACAAATTGCACAACTGTCCGGTCTAAACAGAACTACTGTAAACCGTTTATTAGATGGAATAAGACGAGTTATAGAAGATAAATTTATTAGTGAAAATACCTTGTTTTATATACCAGAAAACATAACGGTTAGCGAGAAACTTCCATGTGGCATTATTCTTATTCATGAACAAATTCACTTATGTGTAAACAAGAATATTTACACTGAATGTAACGTAATATTAGAATCAACGCCGTTTTTGCCGCAGTTTTTATATGATACTAGCACATCGGGGTTCATTAAACTGGATAATGCCATTTCAGAAACCGAAAACGGTCTCCTTTTCTCTTTCATTCAGTCGGTAAAGCACCATCAACAAATCTGTTATGGAATACCTGAAAAAAAAGTAATTCGTCACCTGTGTGAGCTCATTTTTCGCTTTAATTACAGAAATCAAAATAAGTATGATATTCTGTTAAAATGGATACGTCATAATCCGATTTAGACATCTAGAGGGCTTCCGCACAATAAAAAAGCCCCGCAAAAAATTTTACGAGGCTTTAAAATAATGAGCTAAATCAGCTTTAGAAATACGATTTAACGTACTCTCTGCGCATCATCGCAATTGCTGAAATAGAAATACCTTTCGGACAAACTGCTTCACACTCACCATGATTCGAACAATCTCCGAAACCTTCTACATCCATTTGGTTTACCATTGATTGAACACGGCGTTTGCGTTCTGGGTCACCTTGTGGTAATAGTGCTAATTGTGAAATTTTTGCTCCGGTAAATAAAGAAGCAGATGCATTCGGACACGCTGCAACACAAGCACCACAACCGATACAAGTAGCGTAATCAAAAGCATGATCAGCCAAATCTTTACCGATTAAAATGGAGTTAGCATCTGTGGCAGAACCTGTATTTACTGAGATAAAACCACCTGCAGAGATAATTCTATCGAAAGCACTTCTATCCACTACTAAATCTTTAACAATTGGAAATGCAGAAGCTCTCCAAGGTTCAATTGTAATGGTTTCACCGTCTTTAAAGTGACGCATATGCAACTGACAAACAGCCGTATTAGCTTGTGGGCCATGCGCCATACCATTAACAACCAATGAACAAGAACCACAAATACCTTCACGGCAATCGTGCTCAAATTCAACCGGGCGTTCACCTTTGTGAATTAAATCTTCATTAAGAACGTCAAGCATTTCAAGGAAAGAAGCATGGGTACTGATTTCTACTTCGTAGTTTTTCAGCTCCCCTTTTACTTTCGGGCCTTCCTGACGCCATACTTTTAATTTTAAACGAATTGTTTCTTTACTCATAAGTCAGAACCTTATTTATAGCTTCTTTGAGAAAGCTTAACATTTTCAAAAACTAAGTTTTCTTTATGCATGGTGTATTCTTTTCCTTCACCGGCAAATTCCCAGGCTGCTGCGTACGCAAATTCATCATCGTTACGTAATGCTTCACCATCCGGGGTTTGATATTCTTCGCGGAAGTGTCCGCCGCATGATTCATTTCTGTGCCATGCATCCATAGCCATTAATTCAGCTAATTCGATAAAATCAGCTACGCGTCCGGCAAATTCTAAATATTTGTTGAAGGTATTTTTCTCACCGGTCAATTTTAGATTTGTCCAGAACTCTTCTTTAATTGCTCTAATTTTAACAATAGCTTCTTCAAGACCTTCTTTTGTTCTCGACATGCCAATGTTATCCCAAACAACTGCACCTAATTCACGATGGAATTCCAAGGTTGTTTTATTACCGTTGATATTCAACAGTTTATTTATGCGTTCTTCCTGTTCAACAACGGAAGCTTTAAATGCATCATGATCTGTTGAAACAGGTTTTAAGGAATTGTTGGCAATGTAATCACCTAAAGTGTAAGGTATCACAAAATAGCCGTCAGCTAAACCTTGCATCAATGCAGAAGCACCTAATCGGTTTGCGCCGTGGTCTGAGAAGTTAGCTTCACCTAATGCGAAACAACCGGGAACTGTAGTCATCAAATTGTAATCAACCCAAAGACCGCCCATTGTATAGTGAACAGCAGGATAAATGCGCATCGGTGTTTCATATGGATTATCGCCGGTAATTCGCTCGTACATTTCAAACAAGTTGCCGTAACGATCTTCTATTGTTTTCTGCCCTAAACGTTTGATAGAATCAGCGAAGTCCAGATAAACAGCTTTTCCGGTTGCACCGACACCTCTACCCTCATCACACGCATACTTCGCATTTCTGGAAGCAACATCGCGAGGAACTAAGTTTCCAAAACTCGGATATTTACGTTCGAGGAAATAATCGCGTTCGTCTTCAGGAATTTGAACAGGTTTACGAGTGTCACCTTCTTTTTTGGGAACCCAAACACGTCCATCGTTTCTTAAGGACTCCGACATCAGTGTCAATTTTGACTGATAATCACCGGATTGAGGAATACATGTCGGGTGAATTTGTACATAACAAGGGTTTCCAAAGAAAGCACCTTTTTTATGAGCTCTCCATGCAGCTGTTACGTTCGAATTCTTTGCATTAGTTGATAAATAATACACGTTACCGTAACCACCTGTACATAACAGAACAGCTGAACCTGCATATTTTTCGATTTCACCGGTTTCTAAATTTCTGGCAACAACACCACGTGCAACACCATCAACAGTTACTAAATCGAGCATTTCGCGACGAGTTAACAACTCGATTTTACCGGCATCAACCATGCGCATCATAGCTGAGTAAGCACCGAGCAATAATTGTTGTCCGGTCTGGCCTTTTGCATAAAACGTACGAGATACTTGTGCTCCACCGAAAGAACGGTTTGATAAGACACCGCCATATTCACGACCAAAAGGAACACCTTGTGCAACCGCCTGATCAATAATGTTAACAGACTCTTCAGCTAAACGATGAACGTTTGCCTCACGAGCGCGATAGTCACCGCCTTTAATGGTGTCATAAAATAAACGATGAATGGTATCACCGTCATTTTGATAATTTTTTGCTGCATTTATACCGCCTTGAGCTGCAATCGAGTGTGCTCTTCGAGGTGAATCATGGATGGTTAATGCTTTTACATTATATCCTAGTTCAGCTAATGTTGCCGCAGCTGAAGCACCTGCCAAACCGGTTCCTACAACGATAATCGTATGCTTACGCTTGTTCGCAGGAGAAACGAGTTTAACATCTTTTTTGTGATTTTTCCATTTCGACTCAAGCGGTCCGCTTGGCGCTTTAGCATCTAGTCGGCTGGAATTTTCAACTGTTTTAAAATTGATACTCATATGAACTATCTCCGACTTTTATGAAAAATAGATGTACAATGGAATGGATAAGAAACCAACTGCTACAAGTGCAGCAATAATTCCACCGATAGAATAAATAACAGGTGAAAACTTAGGTTTCATCATACCTAAAGACTGTAAAGCTGACCAAACGCCGTGGCGTAAGTGTAAACCCAACAACGCCATTACAAATGTGTAACCGAAAGCATAAACAGGATTTTTAAAAGCTTCCCAAACATATTTGTACAAGTCGCGTGCCTGAGCACCGTTTGCCAATGTGATTACATCAGCCGGTTTAAAAATGTTGAACTTGAACGACAGCACGTGAACTACGAGGAAAAGTAATAACACAGAACCGGTTACAATCATACTTCTGGAAGCCAAAGACTGTTTGCTTTTTGATCCCGCAGATTGATACAATTTATAAGATTCAGGACGCGCTTTTCTTTTACCTAACCAAACCTGAATACCGCTTATAGCATGCATTCCGAGGAAAAGAACTAAGAAAATCTCAGCCAGAATTAATAAACCGCCTAAAGACTCAAGAAAATGACCGTATTGATTAAAAGCTGTTCCGTCAGTTTTATATAACTGAAGGTTTCCAGCTAAGTGACCGATGGCAAAAATTGTCCAAATTATACCAGTAAAACCACTGATAAGCTTTCGAACGATACCCGTCACACCGCTTTTAGATTTAGCATTTGCAGGATTACTCATACAAAGACGACGCTTAAATTTAAATTTCTTATAGTTTTACGCCGATTAAGGTCTTTTACTCCCTAATTAGCCTCGCCAAATTAAATAAAATTGACTTTTATTGCTTGTATTTCGTGGTTTTTGCGCTTATTTGTATTCGTTCTATGTAACAAAAATCACATAACAAAATGGAGTTAACTTTGAGGTTTTGAAAAACCTGTTCTCGTCATTTCACCCCAGTTTTTTTTACCTCTCCACAAGTCCCAGTTCCCCTTAATTGCATTCCAAGAATTCAAAATGTGATAAACAAACGGTTCTGTTAGTACTGTAAAAATTAAGGCAGAAATGTATCTGAGCTTTCGATATTGCGGAAAAGAGAATTCTTCAAAAGCGAGACTTAGCGTAGTAACAAATATCGCAAACGTATATACCAAGGTTAAAAACAGGCCGAAATAGTACCAATTCACTAAACCAAAATAGGTCATAGCTAAAATCAAAAAGATTCCTGAAAACTCTAGAATCGGCGCAAGCCATTCGAACAAAAACCAGAACGGATAGCTGATTAAGCCCATTACACCATATTTCGGATTTAAAAACAAGTCTTTATGAGTCCATAGTGTTTCAATTGTACCTCTGGTCCAACGGTTTCTTTGGCGCGAAAATATCTTGTAACTCATTGGCGCTTCTGTCCAGCACAAAGGTTCAGGCACAAAGGCTACCTCGTATTTCTCTTTTATCTGATGCATGTGTTTACGCATACGAACAACCAGTTCCATGTCTTCACCAACCGTATGTTTATTGTATCCGCCAACAGCCATTACTATTGCTTTATCGAACACACCAAAAGCACCTGAGATCAACATTAACCCGTTAATTTCTGCCCAAGCCATTCTTCCCATCAAAAATGCACGTAAATATTCAACTACCTGATGACGAGGTAAAAATGCTTTCGGCAAACGCACTTGTGTAATATTTCCGTTTAAAAATTCACATTCATTTGCAATACGAACAACGCCACCCGTAGCAATAACACGTTTTTGAGAATCCATAAACGGACGCATCATATGAATAAACGCATCTTGTTGAATAATGCAGTCCACATCTATACTGGCAAAATATTCATGTGATAAAATATTTATACCGGCATTTAAGGCGTCAGCTTTGCCCCCGTTTACTTTATCAACCACTACCAATCTACGAAAAGCCGGATTTTCTGATTTATACACCGCTTTAATTTCATTCGATGCCACTTTGTATTGAACAGCGAAATCAACTTTTACGAGCTGAAACGTGTTTATACATTTTTGTAGAGTATCATCTTTGGAACCGTCATTAATCACAATGATTTCCAAATTCGGATAGTTCAAAGAAAATAAAGACCGGATATTATCTACTACGGTTGCACTTTCGTTGTAAGCCGGAGCTAGGATGGACAATGGCGGAATAAAATCTGAGCTCATGAACGATTGTTCATCAAAGAAAAGCTTCCTTCTTTTGTATCTGCGCATTCCCTTAAATGCAAAAAAAACATGCGCTAAGTAGAAAATGGAAACAGATACTGCGTAGATAAAAATAAATCCGTTAAATGCGTAGTAAGCCCAAATTAGTGAATCACTCATTATAATCTCCAATCCAACACATGTTTTGAAAGTTTACTTTGAATGCTCATTTCTTCTTTATTGATTAATTCCATGTGCGCGTACCCGTTACTAACGTTTGCAAGACCTTTAGCAGCAGCAAGTCTCAGCGACTCATCAAGTTCTTCATTTTCAAAGATATTCAGGAAAAAACCATCGTCTTCTGTTATTAAAACACTAATTACATCAATTATCTGAATCTTTTCATGAATAGCGGCTTCATCAAAGTAGGTTTTTAGAATATCTACCGATTCGATATAGGTGAGCGATTTACAAGCTGATAAAACGCGCATTCTTACAGTTGTATTCGCATGTCGTAAAAAAGAGAGAATCGTTGACGAACTTTCCGTTTTATTAAATTGAATGGCGATACGAATCACTAATCCAAGAACAGTTGCTAATTCTGTTTCAAAATGTGATGCTTCCAAATGAATTTCATTCGTATTGTAACGTTCCAAGGCTTTTAAAATCTGTACCTGTTCCCAATCAGTTAACTCAAATCTGATTCCGCTTAAAAATGATAAGGGTTTATCATTTCTGAGTCTGATTAACGCAATAATCGCCTGAATTCGAACCTGTCGATTCCTATCTGAGACTAAAACTTTAAGTGTCGGGATGGCCTCTTTTACATTCATTTTACCCGAAATATTAGCCGCTTTTGCCCTATTACTCCATCTTATGGAATGCAAGTTTTTAAGAGCCATTTTTTCCAGTTCATGTTCATGATACATGCGTTCAATTAATAGCTGAGAATCCCCCAAAAAATTATCGTGAATCTTGCTTAATAAATGCGCCAAAATGGTTTTCTGAAAACCCGTTTTAGCTACAGACTTTTGAGTAAAGCGTTGCAAATAATGTGAGTCTTGCACGTTTTCATCACTGAATAAAAATGAACTGATAATCTCTTCATAATGCTCAATAAGGCGTTTTTTTCTAACAGCTACTCTGTTTTTTGTAATCCGACTAACGAAAATAATTATGATGGTAATTCCTGTAATCAGCACAAAAAAGGCATCAAGTTTTAATACCCAATTGGTGATTGGATCCGGATGATTAAAAAGCGGGATATCTAAATCATGTTGAGAAGGTGTATCAAACGTATTTATTACTGCTTTTGACGGCTGAATATCTTTGGGCTCAGCAAGAACTTCTGATTTTGTTACTTGTTTTGAGGTCGTTTTAATTGGATTATGCTCTCTTTTCGATAACCAAACGGTATCGCCCACTTCGATTGATTCAGGATGTTTAATCTGCGGATTAAATGTTAGTAAAGCGGTCTGCTTAAAGTTGTATTTCAAGCTAATTCGAAAGAAGTTTTCATTCTTACCGACAATATGAAATTTTTTATCCGCTACATTTTGCCCTGAAACCGATTGTATTAAGCCCCAAATTAGAATGCTTATATGTAGAGTAAATACGTTCATCAAACAGATAAAAATCGTTTAACTCGTATTGATAACTCGATAGGACTAAATGGTTTAGACACAAAATCGTCTGCACCGATTTTAAACGCATCTAATATTACATTTTCCTGAGATGATGCGGATAATACAATTACTTTAATCGGCGGATTGCATTCGTTTTTCGCAATCTGTATAAGCTCTCTACCATTAATAAACGGCAACATCAAATCCGTAATCATCAACTTGGGCGGATTTTCGAGAAGAATTTTCTTCGCTTCCAATCCATTTTTAGCAATGGAAATTTTGTAATTCTCTTTTTTAAGACGAAACTCCAAAGTTTTTAAAATCAACTCATCGTCTTCTACGATAAGTATGCTTTCTGAATTCGACATGGTTTTATAGATAAAATGGTGAGTTTTTTAATTGTTTAATCCCAATTTCGCTTAAGGTTTTTAACGATTTAACATGTTTAGTAACACTTTCAACCTTATTCCCTTTTGCATCAAGTTCAATTTGTTCAAATTCGTTCCTGAGTTTTGAAAAACCGACAACACCGGCAGATGATTTTAACCGATGGCTTAATTCGATTACTTCCGACCAATTCCCTTCATTGGTATAGGAAATCAAACTCTCAATATTCGTATCTATTTGGTTGATAAAGGTATTGATGAGTTCACTTGAGAAATCCTTATCCCCGTCTGATATTTCTTGCAAATAATTAAAATCAATCAGATTTTCATCAAGTGAATTACTAACAACGTGATTTGCTTTATCTGTATAAAACTTAATTTTTTGAATCAGTTCAACAGGCTTGAAAGGCTTCGAGAGATAATCATTCATTCCGGCCTGAATACATTTCTCACGTTCACCCGAAATGGTATGCGCCGTCATGGCGATTATCGGTACAGAATTATTCAAATTATTGCGAATAATATGCGTGGTTTGGTAACCGTCTAATTCTGGCAATTGGATATCCATCAAAATGATATCAAAGGAATCATTGAATTTTAAAAATTCGAGCGCTTTTTTACCCGTTTCTGCGACTAAAATCTTCACATTTAGTTTTTCAAGTAACTTAACTGCCAACTTTGAATTCATCGGATTGTCTTCAACCAAAAGCACTGAAATTCCGGATAAATCATTGTCTGATACAGAAATAGCCGTTAATGACTTATAATCATTTATCTGTTTTTCATTCGGCATTTTATAGGGCAAGGAAATCGTAAATGTTGTCCCCATGTACTCTTTACTATCAACCGAAATACTCCCTGATTGCAATTCCACCAAATTTTTTACGATGCTTAAGCCTAAACCTGTTCCGCCGTATTCTCGCGAATGTGAATCATCAACTTGCTCAAAACGGTTAAAAATAGCGTTCAATTTATGTGCAGGAATACCAATTCCGGTATCTCTAACCATAATCTCAAGTGTTGTTTCCACTTGCGTTTCAGAAAGCAGTTTAATTATAAGTGTCACCTTACCCGCATCGGTGAATTTTATTGCATTGTTGATAAGGTTTATCAGAATTTGAGTTAATCGATTCGGGTCGCCAAGTAAATATTCGGGCAAATCATCTTCAAAATCGACATCAAGTACAATCCCTTTTTGATTGGCTTTAGGCTTGAACATCACAATAAGTGAACGCAAAAGTTGCTCGGGTGAAAACATCGTGCTTTCGAGTTTCATCATACCGGCATCCATTTTTGATAAATCTAATATATCGTTAATAATATGTAGCAGATTTTCGCCGGAAGTATGAATTGCTCGAATAAAATCGCGCTGTTCTTCATTTAATTGAGTGTTTTCCAACAAGTCTGAAAATCCGATTATGGCATTTAACGGAGTTCGAATTTCATGACTCATATTAGCCATAAAACTCTCTTTAGCTTTTATGCCTTCATCTTTCACATTCATGGCTGACTTTAACTCAATATTAGCCTCAATTAAAGTTGAAACATCATTAATTGAAACCAATACGATATCAAGCTGTTCAGATTCTACGTCAAAAATTGGTGTAGATTTTATATTGATATGAAGTTCTTTTGAGTCAGTTTTAATGATATAATGGTCGGAGAATTGTTCTTTTTCGTTGATACAAACCGAAACCGGATTCTTAACTTTTCTATGTGATGAACTCAAATCCAAATTTAAAAGTGCAAACACATCGTCAGCCGGAGTACCAAAATTAAAACTGCGTTTGAATAACTTTTGTGCTTCGGCATTTATAAAAGCAAGTTTTTCTTGATGATTAAACACCAGTATTGCACTGGTTACATTGTCTAAAATGTTATTCAGGTACTTTTCACTGGCTTCAACACGCAAAATGATATTCGATTTTTCTTTGATTTCTTTGAACAGCCAAACAGCCGATGCAATCACAAAAAAGAAAATGAGTCCAATCGATAAAAACTGATAGATATACACTTTTTTGGCGTTTTCTGATGCTAAATCAAAGCGTGTTTTCAATAATTCACGTTCATTATTTTGCAAGAAAGCAATTCCGTTTTTTATCTGATTCATCAGCAAGCTACCGCGCTCAGTACGAATTAATTCAGCTGCTCTTTCATTTCCGAACTCTTGTGAGGCGGTTAATACAGAATCCGAGAATTGTATTTTTTGGTTGATTATCTTCTCAACGCGTAACAATTCAGAAGTTTGAGCGGCATTATCTGAAATCAGCTTTTTAAGTTCATCTAACTGATCTTGAATTTTAGGTTTCGTTTCATCCAGAACATTTTCAAAGGATTGGATGCCGGTAATAACATAACCTCTGTTCGAACTTTCAATTTCCTGAATATCCCCGATTAAGGTCTCCAATCTCAAAATTACGTCTTGTGTGTGTAATACACGTTCATTTGCGCTTACCAGCATGGAGTTACTGTAAATCGAGAATCCGACTAATACAACTACAAGAATGAGTCCGACGGTTAATCCGACTATGATTTTTGTATTGTTTGTACCGTAATTAAAAGCGCGTTTCAGCCACATAATTCCTGCTTCACTTAAAACGTGTAACTCAAACCGAAATCAAACAGATACGATTGAACATATCTACCCTGTTGGAATAACAATTCCTGGCTTGCAAAAGCTAAAGTGAGTTGCGCGCCCCAATGTGTAGATAGTTTCTTTACACCGGTTGCACTAATTGAACTGTTATTCAGCAAGATATTTGTAGTACTTAAATCTGCATTTCCTAATTGATTGATAAGCACATCAGGCGACCATCCTCGGTTCAATAAGATGCTGATTTTATCACCCTTATCATTGAAGAAATAATGAGTTGACAGTAAAATTGAAAGTCCTGTATCACTTTCGGATAGAATCATAAACGGACGAATACTAAAAAGCCATTTATGCCAATACAAACTGGATGACGCAGTAATTAAATGTGTTGTATTGGTTCTAAAATCGATATATCGATAACCTATGGAATGCTCCATTTTGTCAGGAATCGGGACAAACCATTCTAAGCCAAATCGTTTTTCAGGAAATAAACCTGAATTCGAAAATGCGGCACCTATATACGCGTATTGCTTAAACGGCAATAAAGGATAGGCTTCTAATTCGTATTGTAAACCCTGCTGATTAAATCTGTCCGTCCAGTTTAGCTTGGGAATTACGGTTCCAAATTGAGATGATTTGTAGTGATAAGAAATGCTTGAAACATGTGTGGGCTCGTACACATCGCTAAATGTTTGATACGAATAATTTGCATGAACAGATTGCTGTGCTTTAACAGTGAATACACCAACTAAACAACCAAAAATGAAGAGAAAAAGTGACTTAAGTTTCAACGAAATTGATAGCAAGTAACAAATTGAGAAAGTGCCACATGTTACCTTTTTTAGAGGAAATAAAAAAGGGAGACTGAGCTCCCTTAATAATTTCTAAGCTTTTACTACAATATTGACAATTCGCTTGGGAACGAAAATCTCTTTTACGATTTCAGCGCCGTCCACATATTTGGCAACACCTTCCAATTTTTTGGCTTCTGTGAGTACAATGTCTTTGTTATCTGCATCTGCCATAGCGATTTTGAGCTCTCCTCTTAGTTTTCCGTTTACCTGAATTCCATAGGTAAATTCATCATCTACTAAATATTTAGCATCAAATGCAGGCCATTTGGTGTAAGAAAGTTCTTCTTTTTGTCCCATTAAAGCCCAAACTTCTTCAGCGACGTGAGGAGCAAACGGATTTAAAACCTGAGCAAAAGATTTCATCACCGAAATCGGTTTTACTTCCCATTTAGCAGCATCGTTTACAAACACCATCATTGCAGAAATAGCCGTATTAAATTTAAACTCGGTAATATCTTCTGTTACTTTTTTGATGAGAGTGTGCAAAGCTTTTAACTGCTCTTTGCTTGGATTTGCTTCTTTTATGGTGGAATCTAACTCAGAAGTTTCTACTTCGTCATTTACATACAAACGATAGGCACGTTTTAAGAAACGATACACACCTTCCACTCCACGCATCGACCAAGGTTTAACTTGTTCTAATGGCCCCATGAACATTTCATACAAGCGCAAAGAATCTGCACCGTATTGGTCAATTACATCGTCCGGATTTATCACATTCCCGCGAGATTTCGACATTTTGTGCGATTTAGCCTCAACCGGAGTTTGTGTTCCTTTTATAAAGAAAGTATCTCCTTTTTTCTCAACTTCATCTTCACTCAGTTTTACGGGAGTTAAATGGTCAATTGAATCTAAGCCTTTAGTTGAAACAAATTCACCTGCTTCATTTTTGAAAGCCGTGTATTCCATTTCACCTAAAATCATACCCTGATTGATCAGTTTTTGGAAAGGTTCATTTGTTGAAACAATACCGGCATCAAACAATACTTTATGCCAGAAACGAGCATATAACAAGTGTAAAACAGCATGTTCTGCCCCGCCCACGTATAAATCAACCGGCATCCAATACTTTTCTAACTCGGGATCAACCGGTCCACCTTGATAATTTGGTGAGATGTAACGCAAGTAATACCAACAACTTCCAGCCCATTGTGGCATGGTGTTCGTTTCACGCAAACCCTCTTTTCCTGTTTCAGGGTCAGTTATTTTTAACCAGTCTTCCGCTTTTGCCAAAGGAGGTTCACCTGTTCCGGTCGGTTCGTACGATTCAACTTTTGGTAAAGTAATCGGCAAATGTTCTTCTGAAAGTGCTTTAGGTTCACCATCAACATGAATAATCGGGAAAGGTTCGCCCCAATAACGCTGTCTGGAGAATAACCAATCGCGTAAACGATAATTCACGCTTTTTTGTCCTAAAGCTTTGCTTTCCAACCAATTGATGATGGTTTCTTTTGCCTGAGGAACTTTTAATCCGTTTAAACTAATTTCATCATTAGCCGAATTAACAGCCACTCCGTTTTGATTATCTGTAAAAGCCGCTTCCTGAACATTTCCGCCTGAAACTACTTCAACAATCTCTAAATCGAATTTCTTAGCGAATTCCCAATCACGTTCATCATGACCCGGAACGGCCATAATAGCCCCTGTTCCGTATCCCATCAACACATAATCAGCAATCCAAATTGGAATTTGTTTGCCATTAACCGGATTTACAGCATAAGCGCCAGTAAACACGCCTGTTTTGTTTTTTGCTAATTCAGTGCGGTCTAAATCTGATTTTGTAGCTGCTTCGTCTTTATAGGTTTGTACAGCCGCTTTGTTTTCTTGTGTTGTGATGACATCAACCAAAGGATGTTCGGGTGATAAAACCATGTACGTAGCACCAAACAAGGTGTCCGGACGTGTGGTGAATACTCGAATTTTTGCATTATGCGCAGCTAAACTGAAATCTACTTCTGCCCCGATGGATTTCCCGATCCAGTTACGTTGCATTTCTTTGATAGATTCGGGCCAATCAACACCGTCAATATCTTGTAATAGACGCTCTGCATAGGCTGTAATTTTTAACATCCACTGGCGCATCGGCTTTCTGATAACAGGAAAACCGCCGACTTCAGATTTACCGTCAATGACTTCTTCATTGGCTAAAACGGTTCCTAATGCCGGACACCAGTTTACAGGAGCAAACGACTCATAGGCTAAACCGCGCTTGTGTAACTGCAAGAAAATCCACTGTGTCCATTTAAAATAATCAGGGTCAGTTGTGTTTACTTCTCTGTCCCAATCATACGAAAAACCAATGGCCTGCAATTGTTTACGAAAGCGATCGATATTCTTTTGAGTCGTAATTGCAGGATGTGTTCCTGTTTTGATGGCATATTGTTCAGCCGGTAAACCAAATGCATCCCAACCGATTGGATGTAACACATTAAAACCGTTCATTCGCTTAAAGCGAGCAATAATATCAGTAGCGGTATAACCTTCCGGGTGCCCAACGTGCAAACCTGCTCCTGATGGATACGGAAACATATCGAGTACATAATATTTGGGTTTGCTGCGGTCGGATTCGTCCGTTTTAAAGGTTTTGTTTTTTACCCAATATTCCTGCCATTTCGGTTCAATCTGAGATGGATTATATGTACTCATGATACTTTTAAAAATCTATTATTTTGATGTAAACGGGGCGAAATATACGATTTTTTACACCTGAAAGGAGAGCATTTTGAAGCATTTGCTTGTTTTGTAGAATTGCCTTCACCTATCTTGCTTAATCAAAATACCATTCAACGAAATTGTAGAACATGGAAAAGTATTACCAGATTTTTGAGAAGAATAAAAAGTGGGTTGAAGAGCATAAAGCCTCAGATAAGGATTTCTTTAAACAGCTTGCAGAAGGGCAAAATCCTGATTTCTTATATATAGGATGTAGTGACAGCCGTGTAACCGCAGAAGAAATGACCGGTTCAAAACCCGGAGAAATGTTTGTGCACCGTAACATTGCAAACGTAATCAGCAATACCGATTTGAATGCCATGAGTGTAATTGAATACGCCGTGAGCTATTTAAAAGTAGATCATATTGTGGTTTGCGGACACTATTACTGCGGTGGTGTTAAAGCAGCTATGGAAAGCAAAGATTACGGGATATTAAATCCTTGGCTTCGAAATATTCGTGATGTGTATCGCCTTCATCAAAAAGAATTAGACAGCATTTCTAATGCGGATGACCGTTACCAACGATTGGTGGAATTAAACGTGCTGGAACAATGTATAAACGTAACGAAAACGGCTGCAGTGCAAAAACGCTATTTGAGTGACGGTTACCCTAAAGTGCACGGTTGGGTGTTTGATATTAAAACCGGGCATTTAATCGACTTAAAGTTTGATTTTGAGGAAAACCTCAAACACATTCGTGAAATTTATGACTTAGGTCATTCGGTATAGCTCATTATTTAATTTTGATTAATTCCCTCGCAAGAGGGATTTTTTTTTGATTTGCATAATCCATAAAAGGTTAAGCTATTCATTTCTGCATGCACTGTTTTTATTCGAATCTTGCAGTAAAAAAACAGGTGTTTATTTAGTGACAAATAAAAATCTAGCTGTTATTTCGGTAAGCCTTTTTGCATATGCAAGACGGTATAAATAATACCTCAGCACAGTTGTCATAAGTTGAGCTCTAATCAATTCATCATTCAATGCTTTGATTAATTCTTTATCTTCGGACACATTTATGCTTGTTTATTAATGGGTACTAATATCAAATCAAAACAAAAAACAACACTTAAACTATGCTAAAACGTATCGGATTTACGGCACTTAGTTTGATGATTTCGGGTTTTTCCCTCTTGCAGGCTCAAAATCTGAAAGAATTTGAAAAAAAAGTGACCAAAATAACTCTGGATAACGGACTAAGAATCTTAGTAGTTGAGCGCCACGAAGCTCCCGTTGCCAGCTTTTTAACCTATGTGAATGTGGGTTCCGCTGATGAACCAATCGGGAAATCAGGAATTGCTCACATTTTTGAACACATGGCTTTCAAAGGCTCATCTTATATCGGAACTACCGATTACAAATCTGAAAAAATGTGGATTGATAAAACCGAATCGGCTTACAAAGAATGGTTGCAACTTAAAAATGCTGCTGTTTACGATTCTGCTAAAGTTCAATCTGCTTGGACTGCTTTTAAAGCAGCTCAGGATTCTGCTAAGCAATTCGTAGTAAACAACGAATTTTCTCAAATTATCGACCGTGAAGGCGGCGTTGGTTTGAATGCATCAACCGGATCAGATCAAACCATGTACTATTACAGCCTTCCGTCAAATAAAGTGGAATTATGGTTTAACTTAGAGGCAGAACGTTTTAAAGATCCTGTTTTCCGTGAGTTTTATGTTGAAAAAGACGTTGTTAAAGAAGAACGTCGTATGCGTACCGACTCCTCACCTATCGGTCGTTTAATTGAAGAATTCCTTGCCGTTGGTTACACCGCGCATCCTTACGGTATTTCCGGAATCGGCTGGCCTTCAGATATCGAAGCAACTACAATTACCGATGCGCATGATTTTTACAAAACGCATTACGTTCCTTCTAACATGGTTATCGCCATTGCCGGAGATGTGTATCCTGATCAAATCAAAAAATTGGCAGAATCCTATTTCGGTGATATTCCTGCGGGCAATCCTGCTCCTAAAACAACCATCAAAGAGCCAAAACAACGCGGAGAACGTCGCTTTGTAATTGAAGAGCAATCTCAACCTTGGTATATCGAAGGTTATCACACCGTTGCGTACAACCACCCCGATTCTAAAGCATTAGACATGATGTCGGCAATATTATCCGGTGGGAGAACATCACGTTTATACAAAGTAATGGTTGAAGAAAAGCAACAAGCCTTAACTGTCGGTGCATTTAACGGATTCCCGGGATCAAAATACGAAACCATGTTCCTGAACTATGCCCTACCAAACCAAGATGTTACCGTTGAAGAGCTTGAGAAAACAATTGCAGAAGAAATTCAAAAGGTTAAAGACGGCGATGTTAAAGAATCTGAATTAGATCGTGCAAAAACCAATGCAAGAGCTTCCTTAATTCGTTCTTTAGGCTCAAATACCGGTTTAGCCATTCAATTAGCTCAATCCGAAATTTTATATGGTGATTGGAAAGCTTTCATTAAAGAAGTTGATGAAATTCAACGCGTTACCTTAGACGATATTAAACGTGTTGCCAATACCTATCTCATTAAAAACAATCGTACCGTAGGCATCATCAAAAAAACTGAAGAAAAAACTGCGGAGGCGAAATAAGTATGAAATTCATGTTCAAAACAAAAGTACTTTCTTTAGTAGTATTGCTTGGATTAGCGGCTTCTGCACAAGCACAAAAGAAATTTGACCAACTCGAATTTCCCGAGTTAAGAAGTTACAAAGCTCCGCAAGTGGAGACATTTAAAACCAAAAACGGAATTCGTTTCTATCTACTTGAAAACAAAGAGTTACCGTTAATCAGCTTAAACTTAACTGTACGTGGCGGCGATATTCAAACTACTGACGAAAAAGTTGGTTTAGCCGGTATTTTGGGTGATGTAATGCGCAGCGGTGGTTCAAAAAGCTACCCTTCCGATAAACTAAACGAGTTATTGGAAAACAAAGCGGCTTCAATCGAAACCTTTATGGGATTCAGTTCAGGCGGGGCAAGAATGAGTGTGCTTAAAGAAGATTTTGATGCTCTTCTTCCTGTATTCATGGATGTACTCATGAATCCAAACTTCCCTGATGACAAAATTGAACTCAGCAAAAAGCAGACAAAATCCGGCATTACACGCCGTAATGATGATGCAGAAGGTATTGCTTACCGCGAGTTCGACCAGTTGATTTACGGCAAAAACTCGGTGTATTCACGTTTCGCAGAAATGGCTACCATCGATGCTATTACACGTGATGATATTGTGGCTTACCACAACAATGTGTTTGTAGGCTCAAATATGTATATCGGTGTTATCGGCGATTTCGATGTTAAGAAAATGAAAAAAGCGCTTGAAAAAGCGTTCGCTAAAATTCCAAAAGGCAAAGAAAACAAAATCGTTTATCCTAAAGTTGATTACACTTTTAAAAACAGTATCAACTTTGTAAACAAAACAGACGTGAACCAGTCTGTTGTTCTTTTGGGGCACATCGGCGGTAAACGTAACGATGATTATGCTGCCTTAAATCTGATGAACGAAATTTTATCAGGTGGATTTTCCGGTCGTTTAATGCAAACCGTTCGTACTGATATGGGACTTGCTTATGGCGTTTTTGGTTCTTTTTCACAAGGAATTAACTTCGACGGACAGTTTTATGCGGGCGTTATGACAAAGTCTGAGTCAACCGCAGCGGCAATTTCTGCGATTATCGATCAGATTAAAAAATTGCAGAATGAAACTGTTACTGAAAAAGAATTAAAAGATGCTAAAGACCGCATTTTGAATTCAACTGTGTTCCGCTATGATTCACGCTCTAAAGTTCTAAACGAACGTATTTCAAATGAATACAATGGTTTACCGGCTGATTATTTCGAGAAATACATCGATATGATTAAAAAGGCTTCCATTGCTGATATCCAACGAGTGGCTAAGAACTACTTAAAACCGGAAACACTCGAAATCCTCGTTGTCGGTAACAAAAACGAGTTAGGAGATCAGCTTTCTACGTTTGGAACAGTAAACGAGATTGATATCACGATTCCGATTCCGGGCATGGAAAAGAAAACGGCTTCTGGTGATACAGAAATGGCGAAAAAAGTAGTACTTGCCATGAAAAACACCCTTATTGCGTCTGCTGATGTGATGGGTTATTCTGCTGAAACTGAAGAAACTCAATTCAATGAGATGATTCCGGGCGGTAAAATGACTATCAGTAATAAATCGGATGTTTCCATTGCTGAAGACAAAATTGAGTCTGAAATGTCAATGCCGCAAGGTATTATCAAGCTATCCATTTCCGGTTCTGAAGGAACCATGTCAATGGGTCAGATGAACAGACCATTAGCTCCTGCTCAGATTGAAGGCATCAAAAAAGAAATGAAACGTACTCCTTTGTATGTTGCATTACATATTGATGAACTGGATATGGTTTATACCGGTGAAGAAAAAATGGAGGGTAAAGTATTTAGCGTGATTCAATTTAACAGTGAACCTCAATTCACTTTATTAATTGATAAAAGCACTTCATTACCTGAGTATGTTCGCTACTCACAACTAAATCCGCAAACCGGAGAAGTTTCTGATGTAACGGTTCAATACAGTGATTGGAAAGATGCCAACGGTGTTAAATATGCCGGTAAAATTTCTACCATGGTGGTTGATAAAGTCGTAAGTGAAACTATCATTAAAAGCTGGAAAGCAAATTAAGCTTCTGCTTTTTTCTTTTTGATTTTAAGGGTTGGCTGATTTCAGTCAGCCCTTTTTTTTGAACTTGTTAGCCAACTCTTGAATACCGTTTTACCACTTTCTAACACTTTGATTAACATGTCATTTCGGCGAGTGCCACTGTCAGGGCTTCTCTTGAAACATGTATAGTGAAGCCTATATATACTTGGTTACCACTTACGTCATTGCTGCGTAAGCAGCAATCTAAGCAACTCTTGACAATGTGTGTAGCGAAGTGTACTTATACTTAATTGCTATAGTTCAGAGACGACATTTTACTACCGTCATTGCGGCACAAGCTGTAGTCTGGTAATCCTATGAAATTTTTTTAGCGAAGCTTATATAAACTACAAACTTATAAACATCCCCCGGATACCGTTTTTCAACAGTACGACATGAGAGTTTTATGGCTAGTTCCTAATTACACTTTTTCAACCGCAACCAGGACGCAATATCCTACTTATTTCACAAGTGTTGCTTTAACTACTACATGTTGCTGCTTGGTCTGAAAGGAAATAAAATAAAGACCGCTTGGTAAATTATCTGCTTTAAATGTATAGCTGTTCTGTCCGCTTAGGAGTCGATAGCCGTGTTGGTAAACAAGCGTTTGTCCGAGTACATTCGTAACTCTCACATCCATCAACATAGTACTCGGGCTTTCCAATCGAATTGTAGTGCTTGGATTAAACGGATTCGGATAAGCCGGATACACCTTAAACGTAGCAGGAAGTTCAACTTCTGAGCCCTCATCTTGTGTAGAAGTTATCACCGGATGAACGCTTATTTGTATGACTCCGTTTTGTTCTGAAATCGAGTACTCAACAGTACTGGTATTGGTTATGCTGAGTAATTCAAGATGCTCCATATTTTCGATGGCAAACGTTATTGGCTCAGATAAATCGTTTGGTAAGGCATTGATACTGAATTGTTTACCGTCTTTTAACAGACGGATGGATTTCTTACCTGAAATACTTGGAGGAATTTCAGCATCGTAAGGGTCAGAACCGACTAAGGCTTCATCAAAGAATACAATTACCGCTTCTTTTTCTTGATAACGGAGTCGGATTTCATTAGGTGTTTGGTGTTTGTAAAGCTGTACATCCGTTGCCTGAGCATCAGGAGTAACACTTAACACGGGAGAAAGATCATTCGATTGAATAAAAAAGGATTGAAATGCCGGAATAATACCGTTCGACATTCCATTCGTTCCTGTTAATCCGTTCCATGTTTTGAAGTCTTCTATATCATTATCATAGATATACACCGTGTTGTTAACCTGTGTTTTTGCCCACTCTACACTGTTCCAGTCTATGGCAAAGGGATAAGGATTACCAATCAGATTCCACCCTTCATTTGAATAATTGACAGTAAAAGCATGATTTTGAGGAATTGCACCGCCATCATCATACGAAATCACTTTCGGAAACGCATCGGCTTGGCCGTTAAAATCGTCATCAGCAAAAACATACAAGGCATAACCGTTCCCTAAACCGCTCGGAGTTTCAAAATCAGTAACAGCCTGAAACTGATTGGCAGCCTCATTAAACGTGTATAAACTGGCATTCCCAGCCGGAGCATTCGAACCGGTGGCGCCTTGTGTCCAAATATTTTCTAATGATGTACTAAAATTCCAATCTGAAACGGGAATCGAAAGCATTCTCCACCCTTGTGAGCCGGGAATAACGACGGACTTATAACTTAAATGAGTTCCTATGTAAGCGGAGTTCGTTGTCGGTGTCCCATTGTCTAGACTAGTATAAACTATGGAATCCCATTCCGATAAATTCCATACTGTTGAAGCCTTTACAACGTCAGCTTTTCTCGAATAACTCACATTGGCGGCAAAATCACTCCCATCGGTTAAACCAAACACATCGGTACGATTTCCCCATGCACTTGTCCCGCTTGATGTACTCAAAATAATGACATCATTCCCGTTAAAATTACAGACTCCGGTTGATGCCAATGCTGTTCCCTGAACCGGATTAACGGCTCCAGAGTTTTTAAACACCCAAACAGAATCTGCTTTTAAACTACCTGTTAAGGCATAAGTTGAAGTCGGGCTGATGCCTGTTAAATCACCGCTTGGGTTGGAAAAGAGCATCAGATAAAGAGGATTCACAGAGAAGTTATAATCGAATTGACCCACATTGGCTATTTCCAGCCACTTATCATTCGAATTGCCCTCATAGTATTGGCTGATGATGATTTGCCCTGCATAAACACTTGTGTGAACGGGTTCATCGTATTCCTGATCAAGAAAAAAAGCACGGTAAATGAGCGAAGAATCGTGCACGAATGGGTTTTGTTTGCCTTGAAATGTCGCAATCAAATTGGAACGGTCAATCTCTGCTTGGTCAATCGGGTCTTGCTTATGCCATTCGTACAACATGTCTTTCATGTTATTAAACCAAGTAGCATTGTCATTGCTGTTAAACTTTACGGAATCTTCATTTTGGTACATCGTCCAGAAATAGAACATGGTACGAGCAACATTCCCTTTGTGTGACTCTCTGGGCTCAAAACTGGAATTGTAATATTCGGCATACAAATCAATGACAGAAACATCGGGTTTAATACTTGTCGTAGTTCCGTTGTATAACCATGTAGCAGTATTATTGTCGTCAATTTCAGCGAACGGGTGATTATTCCGGGTTGAGTTAGCAACGTCCCAAGCCGGATACAATTGATGGAGATCGCTCACCATCGGCGATTCCGAATTATAGTATGATTGCGGCCAGGTGTGTTCAGCATTGATACCTTTATTGAAAGCTACGGTTGAGGCATCCCCTTCGGCGTAGGTATAGGAAATTTTTTTGCCTGTGTACACACATTCAAGGGTATCATTATGGCGGTCGATTCGTGCATAAAGGGTATCTCTGGCTCTGTTATAACTATATACCGATGTGGGATAATAGGCTGAGCGTAACTCTGTTTGAAGAGTTGAGCCTGTAGAACCCGGGAAAATCGTTTGTGCCATTGATTGTTGAACAAAACATGCGCACAGAAACATCAATACTGTGAAGTAACGAACCATAAAAATATACACCTAGAAAAAACGTGCGCTAAGGTACTAATTAATCAACTAGATACGAAGAGATCTTTAGTGATAAACAAAATATAATCTAATTGTGATGACATCTATTTTAATGGAACTATCAATAAAAAAGTAATATCACCCTGTTTGTAAGCATACACAGTTAAATTTCTCTTCAGATTTAACCGATTTCTTTTTAAGAAAACTTGGAATACAACGAAAAACCTTGCATCTTAAACGATGAAGAGCCCGGGCTGCAACCCGAGCTCCTCTTTAGATAAGCGACGTCAATCGTTAATCTAAAATTCAGAGAATTACATCTGAACTCGAACAAATGAACTACTACTCACTTGGTCGCCTCTTTCGTTCTGAAAACAGGCCCAAGTGAGTACTTCATCACCGGAAAAATCCGGTGGAAGCTCAATACTAGCTGTTACTTCGCTTCTATCGGCAATCCTATCGAATTGCAGTACCGTATCTTTATCAGGATTAAATACAACTACAGAGAGTTTATCTAAACCAGACTCATTACTTGCAGTAGTATTATAATGCCAAGTAACATTCATGGAACTATCCGCTGCTTGTGCATTTATCGTACTAGGCTTAGGTAACTTACCATTTGTAAGCTGCACCTGTTCGAAGGCTATTTGAAATTCGGGCATTGTACCTGAAATAGCTTGCTTTAGATTCACCCTGAACGCTTCATTATAAGCACTGGTTTTCGAATCTTTCGACTCAAATCCCTTTGCAATAAAGCCTGATACTTTTCCAAGAAAGTTCTGCATTAAAGCGAACTTAGCATTGGTTTCTAACTGAGCTGCTGTAGGTGCAGCTTTACGTTGCGGAGCAAGACGTACGAATCCGTTATCGTCTTTTTTAAAGTAAACAAGATGTGCAAGTTTACCGGATGTAGCTCCTAGAGGTCCGAGTGTTTGACGGGCCATGGTTATTCACCTATTGTTTTTGAGTTATAGTTGTTGTGAGTTGCCCCATTCCACTCCGAAGAGCGCACCAAGGGCGGGGTGTTTAAGAAAGAAATCAATGTTCTCATTGAAACTTAATTTATTATTGTTTTTGTTTCGCACTCTGTTTTTTGAGTACAGC
>SBGQ01000182.1 GCA_006226965.1 bacterium
TAATGAATTCATTAAGCCTTTTTTGTTTGTAAGAATCTTAAAAAGATTATAAATAGAAGAATACTCTTTTATTAAAAGAATCTTTTCCGCTTTTAACTTTTTTACCGGTCTCGCGGTTATACATGTAAATTACATTTCGCATAGAATTAAGTTCTTTATCCGTAGTGTAATTTACTTCAAGTGCTTGTCCACCTTTTTCTAATTTGTCTAATGCATCAACGAGTGGACGAAATTTTGAAGCACTTTTTTTTGAAACTTTAACCTGAGCGCGGTCAACAAATTTGAACTTCATAATGAAAATTATTTCTGCTAATTAAGATTTTGTTCGCACGAAATATATTTATTTCATTGATTTATCCAAAATACATCATAATGTATGTTAGGGTACAGGTACAGTATTCAGTATAGTTTTTACTATAGATTCTGAAGAAATGTCTTCTGCTTCGGCTTCATAGGTTGGTATAACTCTATGTCTTAAGATGTCTAAAGCAACCATTCGAACATCCTCAGGTGTTACATACGCTCTGTGTTCCATAAATGCATGAGCACGTGCAGCTAAGTTTAAACTGATTGTTGCACGAGGAGATGCACCAAAAGAGATTAAATCTTTGAAATCTTTTAATTGATATTTTTCAGGATTTCTTGTGGCTAAAATTAAATCAACAATGTATTTCTCAACTTTTTCATCCATGTAAATGGCGTTGATTACTTTACGTGCTTCAATAATTTTATCAGGTGTAACAACAGGATTGAGTTGTGGTTTTTTACCTGTTCTCGCCATTCTGCGCATAATTTCCAATTCTTCATCAGCAGTTGGGTAGTCGATATGAATTTTGAGCATAAAACGGTCAACCTGTGCTTCAGGAAGCGGGTAAGTACCTTCTTGTTCAACCGGGTTTTGTGTGGCTAACACTAAAAATGGTTCATCCAAAGGGAACGTTGTTTCGCCGATAGTAACTTGGCGTTCTTGCATCGCTTCAAGTAAAGCTGATTGAACTTTTGCAGGTGAACGGTTAATCTCATCAGCTAAAATTATGTTCGAAAAAATCGGACCTTTTTTGATTTTGAATTCGCCATCTTTTTGGTTGTAAATCAGAGTTCCCAATAAATCGGCTGGTAATAAATCCGGTGTAAACTGAATTCGCTGAAAATTTGTACTGATTACTTTCGCTAAAGATGATACAGTAAGCGTTTTAGCTAAGCCGGGAACACCTTCAAGCAAAACGTGTCCGTCGGCTAACATTCCGATAAGCAGGCGGTCGACCATATAACGTTGTCCGACAATTACTTTATCGAGTTCGCGATAGATATCATCAATAAATGCAGAAGCTACTTGTATATCTTCTGAGAGCTTTTGCATATCAAAACTATAAGATGACATGGTAATGAGGTTTAAATGTTCTTATTTTGGTTCGATTAAATATCAATTTGCCTTAAAGATAAGTTTAAATGAATTTATTGGAAGTATTAATCCTATCAATTATTGAAGGATTAACAGAGTTTTTACCCGTTTCATCAACCGGACATATGATTTTGGCTAGCGCAGCCATGAATTTGCACGAAAACGAATTCGTAAAAAGTTTCGAAATTGTAATCCAATTAGGCGCCATTTTAGCCATTGTGTTAATGTATGCCCCTCGCTTCTTAAAAAGTTTGACGATTTATTGGAAACTGGGTTTTGCGTTTTTCCCAACGGCAGTAGTGGGACTTTTAGCATACAAGACTATAAAAATGTATTTATTCAATCCGTTTGTAGTGGCAACTTCGCTCATAATCGGTGGAATCATTTTGATATTTATCGATAAAAAAATTGTCGAATCGAAGAGTGTTGTAGAAGATGTTGAAGACATCAGTTACAAAAGCGCATTTTTTATTGGGTTGATGCAGTGTATTTCGATGATTCCCGGTGTTTCGAGAGCTGCCGCAACCATAATTGGCGGTGTGTTTAACGGGTTGAATAAAAAACAAGCAACTGAATTTTCGTTTTTATTAGCGGTTCCAACCATGTTTGCAGCCGCCGGTTACGATTTGTTAAAAACATCGGCATCGTTTACATCCGAACAATTTGGTTTGTTGGGTATCGGTCTAGTCGTAGCTTTTATTTCAGCATGGGGAGCTGTAAAAGTATTCCTCAAATTAGTTGAAAACTATGGATTTAAGCACTTTGGATATTACCGAATTGGTATTGGGGTATTATTTTTAGTGGCAGCTTATTTTGGATGGATTCACCTGGAAGCATAGAATAACCTTGTATAAATAGATACACAAGGTTGAACACGAACCAATTTTTCGATACTTTTGCACGCGTTTAAATAGAAGGAATTTCAATGGCAGAATATCTTTTCATTTTATTAGCCACTATTGCAATCGGCGCAGCTTTAGCGATGATTGTTAGTAAAAATGCAGTAAATAGTGCGCTTTTTCTGGTTATGAATATGATTTCACTTGCCGGGGTTTATATGTTGCTCAATGCTCAGTACCTCGCAGTAATTCAGGTTTTGGTTTATGCCGGTGCAATCATGGTATTATTTTTATTCGTGATTATGCTTTTAAATCAAGAAGACGAACAAGGATTATTTGATAAAATTAGTTTTAAATATCTGTTTTCTGCGTTGCTGTCCTTTGTGTTATTGGCACAAGTAGTTTATATGATTATGCACTGGACCGGTGCAACTATGACTATAGCTCAAACATCTTCTGAAATCGGAACAGTAGAATCTCTTGGTAAAGTAATCTTTACTGAATATTTACTTCCTTTTGAAGTGACAGGGATTTTATTAACTGCTGCGGTAGTTGGTGCATTAGTGATAGCAAACAAAAAAGCTAATTCTTCAAAATAAGGTTTACGGCAATGATGACATTAAATTGGTATTTAGCTTTAAGTGCAGTTTTATTTACGATTGGTACACTTGGCGTATTAATCAGAAAAAATGCGATTGTATTGTTTATGAGTGTTGAGTTAATGCTTAATGCGGTAAATCTTACATTGATTGCATTCAGTGCACATTTGGGTGATTCAACCGGGCAAATTCTGGTGTTCTTCTCGTTATGTGTGGCAGCAGCAGAAGCCGTTGTTGGTCTTGCAATTATCATCGCAATCTTCCGTAATAATCTTATGGTTGATATTTCTAAAATCAACTTATTACGCTGGTAATAGAATACATTATAAGTCCGTTAATCGGCGAAAGGCTTAAGGTGAAAAACCCTTAAGCCTTTTTTGTTTACAATGGTTTTTCGGCGTTTAGCTTAAAATGATGATTGATTTACTATGACGAGGCGTGATTAGCAGATTGAATAACTCTATTTAATCAAATATTAGGTACATATTAAAACAACTGCTTGTCGAATTCTATTTAGGAGTGGATTTAAGTATGGGGTCTAGTTGGCTAGAGCTAGTTTAGAAACCAACTGGGAAATAGGTAAGATTTATACTAGAGCCGTTTTAATAGTAAACTCAATATGAAATAAAATTAAATGCTTCCTTTTATCTCATGTGGACTTTTTTTCTGATAGATGAGTAAAACCTTACCACGTCAAACTATCATGATTTTGTAAATCAATCCAATAAAAAAGGGTTCACAGTTTCCTGCGAACCCTTTCAAAAATGATTTTAGCGACTAGATTTAGATAAATATGATAGTCACTAAGAAGAATAAAGGAATCAAGATTGCTACCGACCAGCCCATATATCCTAAGAAGGAAGGCATTTTGATATCAGATGTTTCTGCGATGGATTTTACCATGAAGTTTGGCGCATTACCGATGTAAGTCATAGCTCCCATAAATACCGCACCACTTGAAATAGCCATCAAAGTATGTGACATGTCAGTCATTAGGTGCTCAACATTTATTGCACCACCTGCAGTGTTAAAGAAGACTAAATAGGTTGGGGCATTATCTAGGAAAGAGGACAAGAGACCTGTTACCCAGAAATACATGTCGTTATTTGCAGTTCCGTCTGCATTGGTAACCAAATTAACTATTGCGCCGAGAGCGCCGTCTTTTCCTACTTTTAAAATGGCTATTGCAGGGATAATCGTTACAAAAATTCCCGCGAACAGCTTTCCAACTTCCATAATCGGAAACCAATCAAAACCATTTGCCTCGCGTGAAGCTTTTGAAGTCGTTTTGATACTGATAAAAGTTAATACCAATAAGAAAATATCTCGTAATATGTTTTGGATAGGTAAATGGATACTGCCAAAGTGGACTTCACCTAAATGAACAAATCCACTAAATAAAACGGAACCGATTACACCGAGCAGTAAGAATAAATTGTGTCCGCCATCTATGCCTAATTTTTCACCATTTTCAGTAGAAGGAGGAGTGTTTTCTTCTTTTTTATAGAAATAGGAGTCCATTATGAAGAAAATGACCAACAGACAAATTACCAGAAAAGACATTTCAACTAATAAATGACTTGTTGTCCAGAAGAAATGAACCCCTTGTAAAAAGCCTAAGAATAATGGAGGATCCCCGAGTGGAGTTAATGAACCGCCAATGTTGGCGACTAAGAAGATGAAGAAAATAATGATGTGAACTTTATTTTTTCTCCATGAGTTCGCACGAATTAACGGACGAATAAGCAACATAGCAGCTCCGGTTGTTCCCATCCACGATGCTAATAATGTTCCGATTAGTAAAATCAGCGTGTTGAGTTTTGGCGAGCCGACCATGTCGCCTTTTAATCGGACACCACCTGCAATGGTAAAAAGAGCTAATAGAAGTATAATAAACGGGAAGTATTCAAGCAGATAAACATGAGATACTTCATAAAAAGCTACAGAAAAGCCAAAGTTTATAATCATCGGTACAAGCAGAAGCGCAGCCCAAAAAGCAGAAACTTTGCCGAAATGATGATGCCAAAAATCAGGAGCAAATAAAGGGAAAAGGGCAATCGATAATAAAATTCCTGCAAATGGAATAGCCCAAAGCAGATTTAATTCACTACCGTTGATGCCGTGACCTTCAGCAGCAAACGCCTGCATGAAGGGTAAAAGTGCAGCAGCAACAGTTAACAACATTTTTTTCATAAAGAATGAGGGTTGATCAATAATGTTCTGTTTTGATTCCCTGAAAATAAACGATTTCACATTAATGAGGAATTAAAAGGGTGTTAAAATGAATCATGCGATTATGATGTATTTACACTTTATGTTCACATCAATTTTTGTATCTTTGTCGCCTGAATTAGGCCTCTAACCAGCGTCTAATTCGCATAAGTCTATGTAGAAGTACACATTTAACGGTTCTAACTAAAGCTCCGGCTCAATGGATCTAGATCTTACCGCATCACTAATTATCGCAACTCCACTCGCGGGATTTCTCCTGAACGGGTTAGCTGGGTTGTTCTTTCCATCATACAGAAAATTAAAAACGGTTATTGGAAGCATTGCAACACTTGCCGTCGCGATTCCATTTTTACTTGTAGTAAACGTTTTTTTACAAACTACTCCCGACGCTGGAGCACAAGTTGTACGATTGTTCACTTGGATTCAAGCGGGAGATTTCACTTCGGAGTTTGCATACCGATTTGATCAACTTTCATTAATCATGGGCATGGTTGTAACAGGGGTGGGTTCGCTCATTCATATTTACTCCATGGGGTACATGAAAGATGATGAAGGGTATTACAAATTTTTCGCTTATCTGAACTTATTCATCTTTATGATGATGAATTTAGTGATGGGTAATAACCTGCTTCTATTATTCTTGGGTTGGGAAGGCGTGGGCGTTAGCTCATACTTACTCATTGGGTTCTGGTATCAGGATCAGGAAAAAGCAGCTGCTGGTATGAAAGCTTTTGTTTACAACCGTGTAGGGGACTTTGCTTTCTTGATTGCCATGTTCATGACTTTTCAAACTATTGGAAGCTTAGATTTTGATGTTATTATCAATAATCTGGATAAAATTCCTGGTGACTATAAATTCTGGATTGCATTCTTAATGTTTGTCGGTGCAACCGGTAAATCAGCGCAGCTACCGTTATTTGTTTGGTTACCGGATGCGATGGCTGGTCCGACTCCTGTTTCAGCTTTAATCCATGCTGCAACGATGGTTACCTCAGGTATCTATTTAATTGCCAGAATGTCTTTCTTATATGTATTTGTGCCAGAAGTGATGATTATTGTTGCCGTTGTAGGTGCTGTGACAGCTATTGTAGCTGCATCAATTGCTATTACTCAGCAGGATATCAAAAAAGTATTGGCTTATTCTACGGTATCCCAGCTTGGCTATATGTTCCTTGCATTGGGTTCAGGTGGATTTATCGCAGCTATTTTCCACGTAGTAACTCACGCTTTCTTTAAAGCTTGTTTATTCTTGGGTTCAGGTTCAGTAATTCATGCCATGCATCATGTGGAGCACGAATTGCATCATCATGGAAAACATGCTCATTTCGATCCTCAGGATATGCGTTTTATGGGCGGTTTGAGAAAATATATGCCTAGTACATATATCACATTTTTAGTAGCAACAATCGCTATTGCCGGTATTCCGCCTTTGGCTGGATTCTTTTCAAAAGATGAGATTTTAGCTTTTGTATTTAATGCATCTAATGTGGTTGAAGGTGCAAGTGCTTTATACATTGCTCTTTGGGGAATTGGCATAGTAACCGCTTTGATGACGGCTTTCTACATGTTCCGATTAACTTTTACCACATTTCATGGCGAGTTTAAACTTCCAAAGAAAGTAAAAGGTGCAGAAGATTCTGAGAAATACTTACATGAAAGTCCAATTACAATGACTTTGCCATTGTGGGTCTTAGGAATCCTTTCTCTTGTCGGCGGTTTCATGGGTATTCCTGATTTTATTGTACATCACGGCAATTGGTTACATCATTGGTTAGAAGGTGTTACTGCTCATTTTGAGTTTAACCTGTCTCACTCAATGGAATGGATTTTATTGTCAGTTTCAGTTGTGATTGCCGTTACTGGTGTAAGCATCGCTTATTTCATGTACTTCAAAGGTGATCCTGATACTTCTGATGCTGCAGTTGCAAAACGTTTTGGTTCATTCTATCAGGTTTGGTCTGAAAAATACCGTTTGGATGAATTTTACGAAGGTTATATAGCAAACCCGGTGGTTCGTTTCTCTGATAAAGTATTAGCTGTTTTCGATATGAAAGTAGTGGATGGTTTTGTGAATTTAGTTGCAGGAATCGTGCGATTGTCAGGTAGCTTACTCAGATATGTTCAAACCGGTCTAACAAGCAGCTATGCATTCATGCTTGTTCTTGGTGTTGTTTTAGTAATTGGAATCATCGTTTTTAGTTAATCGGATCAATACATGGATACCTTATTAAATCTTACCATATTCTTACCGATTTTAGGCCTTTTAGGAGTTTTGGTTGTACGCAACGAAAACTTAGTTAAATGGATTAGTTTAGTTGTTACAACGGCTACATTTATTATCTCTTTACCCTTAATGCTGAACTTTAATTCAGCGTCTTCAGAAACAGCTCAATTTGTATTTGAATCAGGTTCTTGGTTACCCGGTTTAGACGTGAAGTATATCGTTGGTCTAGATGGACTTAGCCTGTTACTGTTTATGTTGACAACGTTTATCGGGCCGATTGTAGTTATTTCTGCTTGGCACTCCGTTGAAAAGCACGTAACCGGGTTTTATGCGATGTTGCTCATTCTTGAAACTGCATCTTTAGGCGTGTTTGCAAGTTTGGACTTATTCATGTTCTACATTTTCTTTGAATTGAGCTTAATTCCGATGTACTTCTTAATCGGTATTTGGGGTGGAAAAGGTAGAATTGAAGCCACATTAAAATTCTTTATTTACACATTAGTCGGTTCTTTAATCATGTTAGTTGCGCTTATCTACTTAGGATATGATGCAGGAAATGTAGTGAACGGCGGAGTGTTTACAACTGATTGGAGATTATTGTCTTCATCTGCTTATATGATAGATCTAGGAGTACAGACCTATCTTTTCTTTGCCTTTGCATTAGCATTTTGTATTAAAGTTCCATTATTCCCATTCCACACTTGGTTGCCTTATGCCCACACAGAAGCCCCGACCGCAGGTTCTGTAGTATTAGCTGCCATTATGTTAAAAATGGGTACATATGGTTTACTCAGAGTATTACTGCCAATTTTCCCTAATGCTACCTATGAATTTGCACCCTACTTTGGTGTACTTGCCGTAATTGGAATTATCTATGGGGCATTGGTAGCTATGGTTCAGAAAGATGTTAAAAAGCTGGTTGCTTATTCATCTGTTTCCCACCTCGGTTTTGTTGTATTGGGCGTTTTCGCATTAAATACAGTTGCTATACAAGGCGCAATTCTTCAAATGGTAAATCATGGCTTATCAACTGGGGCATTGTTCCTTATTGTAGGTATGATTTATGATCGTCGCCATACTCGTATGATTAGTGATTTTGGTGGAATTTCAAGTGTAATGCCAGTATTTGCAGTTATGTTTATGATTGCAACGATGGCTTCAATCGGATTGCCGGGATTAAACGGATTCGTTGGTGAGTTTTTAATTTTAAACGGAAGTTTTCAATCTGAAGCATTGAACAGTTCCTGGTTTACAATTATTTCAACAAGCGGAGTTATTTTAGCAGCCGTATATATGTTGTGGATGTTCAGACGAGTAATGTTTGGCTCGGTTGTACATGAAGCAAATAAATCTTTGGTTGATTTGAATGCTCGTGAAATTGGTTTATTGGTTCCGCTGATGTTAGCTATGTTCTGGATTGGCTTTTATCCATCAGCGTTCACCAAATACTCTGAAAAACAAGTAAATGTATTATTACAGGAAAGTATCATCAAAAAAGAGAAAACAGTACAAGTGTTTTCTGCTCAATCTACTGATTGGGTGAAAAATGTATATGAGCTTTCTGAAAACCTTGAAGTTTCAGAGAAATAGTGGATAAGCCGGATTTCCAATATGAACTCACTCAATTAACCGCTTGGCAAGCAGATAATAATGCGCTCATCAGAACTTTTGTTTTTGATGATTTTAAACAGGCGATGGGTTTTATAGTTCAAGTTGGAATTGTGGCGGAAACATTAAATCATCATCCAGAAATTTATAACGTGTATAACAAAGTTACTTTTCGACTTTCAACACACGATGCCGGTAACACGGTAACAATTAAAGACATTGAATTAGCCAAGCAGATAGACCATTTAGTTTAATACTTATGAACCTGTTAAACGATCTTCAAGCATTTATTCCGGCAACGATTGTAGCAATCGGCGGTCTTCTTATTCTTTTAGCCGAAGCATTGGCTAATAAAACTTCTATTTCCTATTGGGTAGCAGTTACTTCTGTTGCAGCAGCACTCATAAAAGTGATGTTCGAACTTACATTACCTGCTACAGAAGCCTTCGGGGGAATGTACATCTTTGGTGGTGCAAATGCTTTTGGTGCAATGGTTGTGCTTATCGGTACTTTATTCTCCTTATTGCTTTCGAAAGATTTTCTTGCAGCAATCGGATATGACAAAGGTGAAGTTTACGCATTAATACTGTTTGCAACCCTTGGTATGCTAACCATGGTAGGTGCAAATGATATGATTACAGTTTTCATCGGTTTAGAAACCATGTCCATCTGTTTGTATGTATTAGCCGGACTTGTTCGCGAGAACAAACAAAGCAACGAAGCTGCACTCAAATATTTTCTTTTAGGTGCATTTTCAACCGGATTTTTACTTTACGGTATCGCATTGATTTATGGTGCAACCGGCTCTACAAACTTCGATGTAATTGGAAGTTCTACAAAAGAAGGGTTTGTTTTCTGGGGTGGTGTTTCACTTCTTTTAGTGGGCTTCTTCTTTAAGATATCAGCAGTTCCATTCCATATGTGGACTCCGGATGTGTACCAAGGTGCACCAACAACAATTACTGCTTACATGGCTACCGCCTCAAAATCAGCTACGTTTGTAACATTGATTTTTGTACTGGCAAATGCTTTGAACATTGAAATGGTTCAGATTAAAGAAGCCATATTCTGGGTTGCAGTAGCTACAATGGTTTTAGGTAACGTAATCGCTATTGTTCAAGACAATGTAAAGCGTATGCTGGCTTATTCTTCAATTGCTCACGCAGGTTATGCTTTAGTTGGTATAATTGCCGGTACAGCTGAAGGATACAATGCTGTATTGTTTTACTTATTTGCCTATACCTTAATGAACGTTGGTGCATTTGGTGTAATCGCATTTTATGAAAAGCACAAAGAAAAAGACTTTACAAATATTGAAAATTTAGCAGGTATTGGTTTTAGTCAACCGGTGATGGCAGCTTTATTATCCATGTTTTTATTCTCATTGGCGGGTATTCCTCCATTTGTAGGTTTCATCGGAAAGTATAAAGTGTTCGCTGCGGCTATAAATCAAGGTGAAATTACGTTGGCGATTATTGGAGTATTAGCCTCAGCTGCAAGTGCATATTATTACTTACGTGTAATGGTTTACATGTATTTCAAACAATCAAAAGACACGGTAAGTTTCACAAATCCTGCGTTCATATACCAATTTGCACTCATCTTACTATTGTTATTCACGGTTTATTTCGGAGTAATGCCTACAGAATTATCCAAGATTTTGGAAGGATTCGACTGGAGCAGTGCTCTTTCTATGAACTAAATGAATAATCTATTGTAATTGCAAGGATAAGCCCGTATCTTTGCGCCCCTGTTGTTAGATACACTAACGACTGTTTTATCCCAATAAAACATCCGAAGGATTAAAATGAAAAAAAACTACTACGAGGTTACGTATATCGTTAACCCCGTGCTTGAAGAAGCTCAAATTAAAGAAGAAGTTGCGAAGTTTTCAAAATTCGTAACTGATAATGGCGGTGAATTTGATGAAGTAAACGAATGGGGAATCCGTCGTTTATCTTATGAAATGGATGGTAAAGGAAGCGGTTATTTCGTGAATATGTACTTTACTTCTCCTAGCGACCTGATTGCTAAAATGGAGCGCGCGATGCAAATTAGTGATAACATCATCCGTTACATGACTTTAAAGTATGATAACAAAATGCTTCGTCACCGTGAGTTACAGAAAAAAGGCGCAGTGCCAAATATTTTCAAGACTGAAGAAACTGAAACAGAAGCGTAATCAGGAGCCAAGAATATTATGTTAAAAAATCCACAACACCCTAAAAAAGGTCAATTACGCGATAAAGAATGTCTGTTTACTAAAGCAGGTATCGAGTATATCGACTACAAAGACACTGAAACTCTTCGTCGCTTTGTGAACGATCAAGGTAAAATTTTACCTCGCCGTGTAACAGGAACCAGTTCAAAATTTCAACGTCAGTTAGCTAAAGCTGTAAAACGTTCTCGTCACTTAGGCTTGCTTTCATTTGTTGCTGATAACGTTCGTTAATTCAAAGGATTCAGGATATGAAAATTGTATTAAAACAAGATGTTGAAAAAGTAGGTAAGCGTGGTGAAGTTGTAGCTGTTAAAGATGGCTACGGACGCAATTACTTAATTCCTGCAGGTCTTGCAGTTGTTGCAACTGAAGGTGCAGTTAAAGATGCTAAAGAAAGAAAACGTTTAGTTGCTTTAAAACAAGATTTAAGTGAAGCTGCTGCTGTTGAATTAGCTGAAAAAATTGAAGCTACTTCTTTAACCATTTCAGTTAAAACTGGTGATGAAGGTAAACTTCACGGAACAGTTACTACACAACAAATCGTTGCTGCATTAGCTGAAAAAGATATTATTGTTGATCGCAAGGTTGTTTCTCTTGGTGCTGATATCAATGCATTGGGCGAATATACAGCAACTGTCGCCTTGTCGTCAAAAGTAAAAGCTAAATTAAAAGTTTGGGTAGTAAAAGCGTAAATTAGACTCGCTTAACAACCAAATCGATTAGCAATGCTAAAAAAACTCTTTTGGGGGATAAGTCTTTGGATTTTATCCCCTTTTTATTTTACACAGGCGCAAATCCCTTCGCCGGCAACTTTTTCGGTAAAAGACGCTCCGAAAGAAGTAAGCATAAATGAGACGTTTTCAGTTGTATTTCAGGTCGCAATTGAAGGCGACTGGCATTTATATGGGTTAGAAATCCCCAAAGGCGGTCCTGTAGCAACAAGCTTTAAATCAAAAAGTGAATTTGTTGCACTATCCGGAAAACCATCAGAGAGCAAACCGGACATCGTAAACGATCCAAATTTTAAAATGGAAGTTTCCTGGCATAAAACCGGTGCTGAGTTTACGGTGCCATTAGTATATACAGGTTCAGAGGCGGAATCATACATTGTTGAAATCGAAGTTCAATACATGTTGTGTAATGACTCAATGTGTTTACCTCCAACTAGAAAAAAAATCAGCTTCCCAATCAAAATATCCGGTACAGCAGAGGGTGTAAGTAATCCAATAACAGATTCTGGAGCCAGTGCTGTTTCTGATGATGATGATGATTACGGTCAATTAGTAGGCTCGGGAGTTTGGAGTTTTATGTGGATTGCTTTAACGGCAGGTTTGGCAGCTTTGCTAACTCCGTGTGTTTTCCCGATGATTCCATTAACAGTATCATTTTTTTCAAAACAAGCTGAAGGAAATTCTAAAAAAGCAATTGGTGGCGCACTATTATTTGGGCTGTCTATTATTGGAATGTTCACTTTGTTAGGCGCTTTATTGTCATTGTTTTTGGGCGCAACCGGTGCCAGTAAGTTTGCCAGTAATCCTTGGGTAAATGTCTCAATCGGTATTATTTTCTTAGTCTTTGCAGTTTCCTTGTTAGGTTTATTCGAATTACAGTTACCGTATCAGGTAACAAATTTCTTAAATAAAAAAAGTAACGAGAGCTCTGGTCTTGTTGGAATTCTGTTTATGGGATTAACCATCAGTGCGGTATCGTTTTCTTGTACAGCACCATTTGTTGGTGGAGTTTTGGCGGCAACCACACAAGGTGAATGGTTTTATCCGATTTTAGGGATGATTGTATTCTCAGCTGCATTTGCGAGTCCCTTTGTGTTGTTTGCCATGTTCCCTAATTGGCTTCAATCATTACCCAAAAGCGGTTCTTGGATGAACAACGTTAAGGTTGTATTAGGCTTCGTTGAGTTAGGTGCTGCGATAAAGTTTATTTCCAATGCTGACTTAGTATGGAGTTGGGGAATTGTATCACGCCCGTTTGCTATCGCAATCTGGATTGCAATCAGCATTTTAGCGGTGCTATACATTTTGGGTAAAATCCGATTTGCTTATGAAACTCCGGTTGAAGCGATTACAACGGCTCGTTTATTGTTTTCAATACCCATGTTAACCTTTGCTATTTATCTGATTCCCGGTTTATTGGGTGCTTCATTGGGCATTTGGGACGCTTGGTTACCTCCTAAACAAGCTACAGATGTGAGTTTAGTTTCCGGTTTTAGCAGAGGCTCATCATCAGAAGATGAATGGGAAAAATGGTCTAAAGATGTGGAAGCATCAAAAGCAAAGGCGGCAGAAGATGGTAAATATGTATTTATCGATTTTACCGGATATACCTGTACCAATTGTCGAGCAATGGAAGCAAATGTGTTTCCTTTGTCAGAAGTATCTGAGCGTTTTGAACAATTGGAATTGGTGAAATTATATACAGATGACGGTGCCGATGGCCCAAAGAATCAGTTATATCAATTTGAGTTAACGGGAACGGTAGCTTTGCCGACTTACGCACTTATTGACGCAAAAACAGGTAAGTTGATTGCAAAAAAATCAGGGTACGTTGAAAAAGATGATTTTGTGCAATTTTTAGACGTGGTTTTAAAGAAATAAAACTTCCTCAAAATGGTTAAGAGATACTTCAAATTCCGCTATTTTGGAGTGATTTAACCTGATTCCTTTTGAAGAGCATTCGTTATCCGATTTTAGCGGTAGTCTTTCTGGCAGCCTTCGCTTTACCAAGCAAGGCTCAGGAGAGGTTTACTAAATGGCTCATCAAAGAGAATCCCAAAAACTCGGATACCCTTAACATTCGAGAGTCGTATATACCGGGAACAATTCAGTTTTATTTAAGCAACGGAAATAGAGACTCTCTTACATCGTATAAATTGTTGCCGGAAATCGGTCTTGTTATTCAAGAATTAGGGTATCCATTCGAAAACAAGATTATCGTTGCTTACGATATACCGTTTAGTCAGCTACTTTCTGATAAAAGAGAAGTTCTCCCAATAGTAAAAGCCGGAAAAGTTGGTGAAACAACGTCTGATACAAGTAAAAGTCGCTCAAGAATCACAAATAGCAACGATTTATTCGGTAATTCGAAGCTTTCAAAAAACGGAAGTTTAACGAGAGGTATCACTGTTGGAAGTAATCAGGATGCTTCTTTGGAAAGTGGATTACGACTTGATTTAAGCGGTGAAATAGCTGATTCCGTTTATTTAATTGCAAATTTAACTGACCAAAGTACACCGATTCAGCCGGATGGAAGTACACAGAATTTGCGGGAATTTGATAGAGTGTATCTGCAATTGAAATCGCCAAATCATCTGTTAGAAATGGGTGATATCGACGTTGGGTTCAATCAAAGCAAGTTTGCAACTATAAACAGACGTCTTCAAGGAGCAAACTATTCAACAACTGCGATTCCCGGAAAGTATTCGTTTTTAGCAACCGTTGCGCGTGGAATATTTCGAAATCAAACAATTACGGCTCAAGAAGCTTTTCAAGGTCCATACCGTTTATCCGGGCAAAACGGAGAAACGTTTATTATAGTAATTGCAGGAACAGAACGTGTTTATGTAGATGGCAGATTATTGGTTCGCGGCGAGGAAAACGACTATATCATCGATTATTCTTTGGGAGAAATTGTATTTACTACTCGTGTACTGATTAATTCCAGATCGAGAATCAATGTCGATTTCCAATATATGAATCAGGATTTTTCACGAACCTTAATAGCAGCAGAAGCAAAATCAGATCCTATGTGGAATCAGAAATTGCAAATTGGAGTTAGCTTTATGCGTGAAACGGATAGTGATAATACCTTGTCACAGTTAAGTTTAGGTGAGGCTGAAATCAGCATTTTGGAAGCTGCCGGCGATGATGATTCTAAAGCTGTTGTCGGTGGTGTAATTCCATATTTCGATAGTGAAGACGAAACACAGCGCATTCCTTATCAGCGTAGAGATACAACAATAGGGGGAATGTCTTACACATTTTATAGAGCGATAGAGTCTTCGCAAAATCAAAACGGACTGTATTTTGTACAATTTAGTCGAGTTCAGGACGGTGCGGGTTCTTATGAGCGGGCAGAATCAGGTATAAATGGTGTATTGTATAAATGGGTTGGAGATGGCTTAGGACGTTATGATACGCTTAGAACCTTGCCAAGACCTCAAGATCATCTGATGCTTGCTATTCAGGCTGATTTTAAGCCGATTGAATCCCTGAAAATCACCTCAGAAGTTGCGATGAGTCAGTTCGATCAAAATCGATTTTCTAGTTTGGATGATTCTGATAATGAAGATTGGTCACTATTTCAAAAAGTGGAACACAAAACCAAACAAGATTGGGCTGAAATACAAACAACGTATGCTTTAAAATATTCAGGAGAGCAGTTTCGATACTTTGACAGACCAGAGGAAGTCGATTTTCAACGTAAATGGAATTTAAATCAATTCGTTATTACAGAACAGGTTTTACAAGATATATCTACCGACTGGAAGTTTTCAAAGCAAACCAATTACACGGCTGAGTTCGGTTTAATTCAACGAAAAGATATGAGCGGTTGGCGGGGAAGTTCTCAGTTCTTTACAGATGAAGAAAGAAGAATTGGTTTATCACTGAAAAATGAATTCAACCAATCTCAAGATAAAATTTTGAGATCGGATGGGGATTGGAATTATCATAAAATGGAAGTTTTTTACCGCTGGAAATCAGAAAACCACGAAGTTCGTCCCTTATTAGGTGTGTTAATGGATGAACGAAAGCAAATAACGACGGGCTCGGATTCAATTCTAAGCAATAGCTATGGGCAATACGCTGCCGAAGTTGGACTCGAATGGACAAAAAAGAAATCATTTAAAATGAACTACGTCTTAAAGATTCGGGATGATGCTTCCTTTTTAAATTTTGATTTCAAAAAAGATTCCAGAAATACCATTCATCAACTGGGATTTGAAACATTGGATGCGAAATTTTTTGAAACAGAAAACACGTTAAGTTATCAGCAAAGAGAGGTGACGCCATTATTTCGAAATCAATCTGCATTAGCAAACAGTGATGCTGTTTTTATAAAGTCTAACAGCCGATACAGGAGTAAATCCCGCGCACTGGATATTCAGTTTTTTTATGATGTAAACTCACAGCGGACGGCTATTTTACAAGAAACCTATATTGAAGTCGGGCCGGAGTTGGGACAATACATTTGGGACGATTTAAACAACGATGGAGTAAAACAAATTGATGAATTTTTCCCGGAACAGACACCAAACGAAGGACTTTATTTAAAACAATTTTTACCGTCTGATGAGTTATTACCTTCAATAAACTTGGTAAGCAGGGCACGTATTCAGCTTGATCCGGCAAGGGCGTTTACATCGAAGCAAAATGATAAAGTTTGGAAACGCGTAGTTGAGCAAGTAAATGGTTCAGTTACATTAGATATAAGAGAAAATAGCACGACTTCAAACTTATCTGATATTTATTTACTGCGTTTAAATCGTTTTTTGAATGATAGTACAACTTTAGTGGGAAGAATAGGTCTGCGTTCGGAAGTTGTTCTGTTTCAGCGTAATACAGCGCTTTCTTTAAGATTGGGTTATAATGAATCGAGCGGAAAAAACAGACAGGTTTACGGTACTGAAGACCTGAATTCAAAAAGTTATAGTATTGAAACGAATAGTTATTTAAAAAAGAAATGGCAGATATCTACTTCATATTCGTATCAAAATGATGATCGAAGTAATTCAAATTTAAGTTCAAGAAACTATTCAATAAGCTCGCATAATTATGCAATAACAACGAGTTATCAAGTTAATCGCGATACTCAGGTTGGATCTGATATAGGGTATAGTTTTAAAAATGATGTACTTGCATCTCCCAAAGCGTCATCAGAAGTGTTTAAAGCTGGATTAAATACCAGAATGTATATTGGAGATAAAATTCAAAGCTCAGGAAGAGTGCAATTCAGGAGTGTTGATGTTGCAGGAGGTTCAGGCGCATTAGGCAATTTTGAATTAACCGAAGGTGCCGGTGAAGGGCAAAATTGGATTTGGTCGCTTCAGGCTACCTATAGAAACAGCCAGTTTATGCAAACTTCTTTTAATTATGACGGACGAACAATTACAGGCAGACCTACAATTCATACAGTACGTTTAGTGGTTAGAGCGCTTTTCTAGACTCGTAAACCCTTATTTTTCTTGCTGTTTGGGCGGGTGTCATCATTTGTAAAAAAAATGCAATGATAGAATGCAATTCAGACAAGTTTATGTTAATTTATAAAAACGTTGAAATTGTTCAGCAAAAGCCAATTTTCAAAGCGTAATAGTTTTGACATTTTATACAAATTGCTCTATAATTTCGAGTCTAATTCTTTTGAAACTAAAATTTATAATCTGGAGTGTATCATATGACTCTCTCGTATTTCATGTTCTTACTTCAAACCGAAGAACAAGGCTTTTTTAATGTGCTCGTCCAAAAGTTTAACGAAGGTGGCGATTTCATGTGGCCGGTATTAGCTTGTCTAATCATTGGTCTTGCAATCTTCTTAGAGCGCTTAATTACATTAAACCGTTCAGATATTAATACTCGTAAATTCATCGTAGAAGTAAAAGATGCTCTTCAAAATGGTGGCTTCGCAGCTGCTGAGGAAGTTTGTTCTAGAACTCGCGGTCCTGTTGCTTCTGTATTCCAAGCAGGCTTAATGCGTGCTGACGAAGGTCTCGAAGCAGTAGAAAAAGCAATCGCTGCTTATGGTTCAATCGAAATGAGTTTCCTTGAAAGAGGTCTAGTTTGGTTATCATTATTCATTGCTCTTGCTCCATTATTCGGATTTACCGGAACTGTAGTTGGGATGGTGGAAGCGTTTGATGCTATCGAAAAAGCCGGTGATATCTCTCCATCACTTGTAGCTGGTGGTATTAAAGTAGCTCTTTTAACTACAATTGGTGGTCTTATCGCAGCTATTGTACTTCAAGTTGGTTACAACTATTGCGTGTCTAAAATAGACCGTCTTGTAGTTGAAATGGAAGAAAGTTCTATCGCTCTTATTGATTCTATCGCTTTATTGAATCAAGGTAAATCAATTACAGAGAACAAAGACTAATAACCCTAAACGAGAATTATCATGGGTGAAGCATCAATTTATCAACAAATAGGCGTTTGGGCAGCGGTAATCATGATTGGGTTATCGATTGTGCTCATCGCGCTATTTGGCGTGAAAAATTTAGCTAGTGGTAAACATGAGTGGCCAAAAATCGCAATTTTGGTTGTTCCTTTTGTAGTATTTGGAATCGCCTACGGCGTTACTCAAGACGCAGCTACTGCTGCTATGTTAACTACGTTGATTATGTTAGGCTTTATGGCCTTATTAATTGCTTTCAGTGCAGTTAAAAGTGTATTCAATTTTTAATTGAGACTTTATGTTATTAAAGAAAAAAGAACGAGAAGCCGCCGAAATTCCCAGTTCATCACTGGCGGATATTGCGTTCCTACTTCTCATATTCTTCCTTGTAACTACGACTATCGACGTGGATACAGGTATCGGCTTGGTGTTACCACCACCGCCGGATCCAACTGTACCTCCGCCTCCGATTAAAGAAAAGAACATGCTTAAACTGCTTGTGAACAGTCAAGGTTTGATTCTTGTGAATGAAAAGCCGGCTGCGCTTGCAGAGGTAAAAGAATTGGTAATTGGTTTTATTGATAACAAAGGAACTGACCCAACTCTTTCAGACTCACCTGATAAAGCAATTATTTCTTTAAAAACGGATAAGCAAACTCCTTACCGCATCTACATTGATGTATTGGATGAGGTTAAGGGAGCGTATGCTGATTTGAGAGACAAAGCATCTATGGCTCGTTTTGGGGTTAAATTCGATAAACTCGGAGAAGGCCCGCAAAAAGAGGTAAAAGAGATGTATCCTCAAAAAATCTCTGAAGCTGAACCTGATAAAGGAAACTAGGAGAATAGCATGGCACATTTTAAAAAGAAATCAGCAAATACAAAGCAGGAAGTGCCTACATCGGCAATGCCTGATATTGTATTCATGTTGCTCATCTTCTTCATGGTAACAACTGTATTGCGCGAAGTAACTCTCCAAGTACGTGTTGATTTTACTAAAGGTGAAAACATTGAAAAAATCGAACAAAAACGTTTAGTAAGTTACGTTTACATAGGACCAAAGAAACTCACCGGAAATCAAATAGGTGATACAATGGTTCAAATTGACGATGCACTTGTTGAAGACATTAAAAGTATTCGTCGATTGATGTATGACAAACTTATTGAACAACCTAAATTAATCGTTTCACTTCGAGTTGACCAATCCGCAGAAATGGGTTTAGTAACCGATGTGAAGCAGGAATTACGTGAAGCAGGAACACTTCGTATTAATTATTCTACGAAGCGTGAAGTGAAGTAATTTCAAAACATACTCCAAATTATAAAAAGCCTGTTGAGTGACACTTAGCAGGCTTTTTTTTATTAATACAACTGAAGTTTAGTTACGAAAAGAGCTAAGGTGTATAAGCTAAAAACTAAAGAAGCGAAGTTATTATTCTCTTCATGAGAGCTAATCAAAAAAATAGATAAACCCCAAAGAGTTGCCGTATTAAACGGAAAAAGTAGAGCAAAACAACAAATTGCCACAAGATTAAAATTTCTATTCCATCTAAAGTAAGTGAGAATAAGAGTAATAGATGTGATTGAAATACTAACAGCACTACTAACATAATTTGATGTCGGTAAAGGACTCAAATGCTGAATAATGCTTAAATGCCAGGAACTGATTAATGCCCAATTTGTAAGTCCTTTAAAGTCCCACACTAAAAAAAGCCAAACCGCCAAAGACACTAAAGTGGTCACAATTTGCTTGGATTCTTTCTTTTGAATTAAGTAGAAAATTGCAGCGATAAAAAAAGGTAGTCCAAATAAACTGCTTACACCCCAAATCTCCGCCGCAGTTGGATATTCTTCATCTTTAAAATAGAAAAAACCCCAAAGGAATAGTAATAAACCAAGCAATTCAGGATTTGCCTGAGAAATACCAAAAATCCACAATGCGGGTAGCATTAACCATTTTATAGGTGACTCAACGAATTTGAGTTTAAGTGCAACAACGTATAATGCTGCTGACAGCAGAAGCTTTACGCTTGTTAATGTGATGAATAGATTTGTTTGACGAAAAAGTAAATAAATCGGTTTTATAAGAATTTGAATTGCCGGAGAGATAGAGCTTAAATGTTGTTTATCTGATAATAAGCTGAACAACAATGTGGTTTGGCCTACACCAATTTGGCTGTCCGTTGGTTTAAATATATAAGGGTTTGCTCCGTTTGAGCTTAAGAATGAATCCCAAAGCGCTTGAATGATTGTCTCAGAAAAATAGACAGGGATGGATAAGGCAACAAAAGTTAAAATTAGGAATTGTCCAAGCTCAGAGCGCGATTCCAATTTATGAGTATCAGACTGTTTTTTCCATATGAGTAATAATGCAATAAACCCAAAGAGGGAAAGAACGGCATTTAGTGTAGAATGATTTCTGCTAAAATTTAGAATCGGGATAAGTGAAATCGTATAAAATAGCCCTAACTGAACGTAGGAAATCTGAATGGGCATTATTCAGGATTAATATCAAAGGTCATCGTTATTTGATTTCCTTTTTCATTAAAAGCTACAGATTTAGCATAGTGGCGAATTAAGTAGACTCCTCTGCCACCTGATTTCAAAAGATTATCTTCTTCAACGGGATTGGGAAGATTGTGCGGGTCAAATCCAGAACCTTCATCTTTAACCTGAAAAGTTATTTCATCATCATTAGAAATACAGGTTAATTGTACCGATTTTGAGGGGTCAAATTCATTTCCGTGAATGATCGCATTTGTTGTCGCTTCGGTAACAGCTAACATAATGTCCGGATAGATATCTTCATGAACATTGCAAGAAGTGCACATAAAGTCGAGAAACTCTTCCAGTTTTGGAAGTTCTTCGAGGTCAGAATGTAGAATAATTTCTTTTTTATCCGGCATCGGGCAAGTATGTAGTAAAAAAGTGAGAATCGCAATAATACGATTCTCACTTCGAAATTTTAAGCGTATATACCACGTAAACGTAAAGTAGTTGCAACTTTATCTATGGCGTAGATATATGCTGCTTGACGCAATGTCACACTGTGTTTTTCAGAAACAGCGAACGTGTTTTCAAATGCTTCACGCATCATTCTAATTAATCGACGATTTACACGTTCTTCAGTCCAGAAATATCCTTGTCTGTCCTGAACCCATTCGAAATAGGAAACAGTTACACCACCGGCATTTGCTAAAATGTCCGGGATTACCATAATGCCTTTATCATCTAAGATTTTATCAGCACTTGCAGTAATTGGTCCGTTAGCACCTTCTGCAATAATTTTAGCTTTAATGCGGTCTGCATTTTTTTTACTGATTTGATCTTCTTTTGCAGCAGGAATTAATACATCACATTCTAACTCTAACAACGCTTCGTTTGTGATTTTTTCAGCACCAGTGAATCCTTCTAAAGAGAATTTATTTGCTTGTGAATAAGCCATAGCTGCAGGAATATCAATTCCGTTTTCATTGTAATAAGCACCACTTATATCACTAATAGCAATTACTTTAGAACCTTGTTCGTGCATCAATTTAGCTGAAATTGAACCAACGTTGCCAAATCCTTGAACGGCAACAGTAGCCTTATTTGCCTTAATACCTAATTTGTTTAAACCTGCAAGAGTAACAGTTACAACTCCGCGTCCGGTAGCTTCTTTTCTACCTTTAGAACCTCCTAAGATGATAGGTTTACCGGTTACAACCGCAGTTTGTGTACTACGAGCATGCATACTGTAGGTATCCATAATCCAAGCCATCACTTGCTCGTTTGTGTTCATGTCAGGCGCCGGAATATCTTTTTCAGGTCCAAGAACATCTAACAAGTTTGCAGTGTATCGGCGTGTTAATTGCTCTAATTCGCGTGGTGACATTTCTCTTGGGTTACAACGAATACCGCCTTTTGCACCGCCGTAAGGAACGTTTACTACCGCACACTTCCAAGTCATCCATGCTGCTAATGCTTTAACTTCATCTATATGTACATCAGGAGCATAGCGAATACCACCTTTGGTTGGGCCAAGAACGTCGTTATGAAGAACGCGATAACCCTCGAAAACTTTAATTTCACCGTTATCCATCATAACCGGAACAGAAACGATTACTTGTTTTGCAGGATTAGATAAATATTGGAACATACCTTCATCTAAATGAAGAATATCGGCTGCAAAACGGAAGCGCTCCATCATAGACTCAAATGGATTTTCATGGTCTAATTTTGGGCCCGGTTCTTTGTAAATGCTTGAAAGCGTAATGTCTTTATTGTACGGCATAAAGCTGTGTTTTAAAATTTTAGAAGTAAACTACTACTTCAATGTAAATTCGAATATTTGTTCAAATATGATGTTGCCAAACATACATGAAGAGTGCCCAAAAATACACAGAAAAGCGATTTTAATATCAAAAATCCTAAAAGATTCTACGTCTTAATATTCTAGTAATATATATGAGGTAATGATTTCTTAATTTTGCGTTCTATTGTATCTCACAGTTTTATATTTATGGAAGAAAAACAGCCGATTCTTGAGGACAACACAAGTGATGATAACACGCTAAAGCAGTCTATTTCTGCCAGTTTTGTTGATATCATTATAAAAGAAAAAACCTTTTTACTCATTATTGGGATAGCTTTTTTTGTAGCTGCTGTTGCATATCCATATGCTGAAGTTGCCATGTGGGTCGGTTTTATTCTTGCAGGGTATTCAGCAATTGCAAATGATAGTATTCAGACAATCGGAACGTTTTTAGCCTCAAACAGCGAAAAAAAATGGTGGACACTTTGGTTGTATATCGGTGGTATTTTCGTAGCTGTAGTATTGTATAGTTTTTTGACCTTCGATGGAGATGTTAGTCACCAACGCTTGGCATCCAAAGGTTTTGAAGTTGCACCAACCTCATTTTCATTCCTACAAATTGCTGCTCCCATTTTCTTGTTGATTTTAACTCGTTTAAGAATGCCTGTTTCTACTACATTCTTAATTCTGAGCTGTTTTTCAGCAAATTTATCCGGTATTCAATCAATGATGGTAAAAAGTGTGAGTGGTTATTTAGCATCATTTATTGTTGCTATTGTTTTCTACATCATTGCTGCACGATTTATTCGCAAGTTTGGCGATAAAGAAGCTCATCCTATTTGGATGCCTATTCAATGGTTAACTTCGGGTGCATTATGGGCTGTTTGGGTAATGCAAGATGCCGCAAATATCGCGGTTTATCTTCCGCGCCAACTTAATGTGAGCGAATTTTTAGGCTTCTCCGTATTTATTTTCTTAGGGCTTGGTGTTTTATTCTACTTACGTGGCGATCGCATTCAGGAAATCGTTACAGAAAAATCTAATATTGTTGATATCAGAGCGGCAACCATTGTTGATTTAATCTATGCTATCATTTTGTATTACTTCAAAGTAATTAGCCCAATTCCAATGAGTACAACTTGGGTATTCTTAGGTCTTTTAGCCGGGCGTGAAATTGCAATGAGTATAACTGACGCAAATGCTGCCGGCAAACCACTTCATAAAAGTTTTAAAATGATGTGGAAAGACGCGTCTTATGCTTTAACAGGATTGGCCGTATCTATAGTTCTTGCAATTGCTATCAATCCTAGTTTAGACGACGAAATTATTCAGTTATTTACAAGCTGGTTCAATTAATTAGCTTGTAAATTTCCCAAAAAACGGGCATACTACAACGCAAATAATAATTTATTAAGTAGTATGACTTTTCTTTACGGCTATTGTACAGCTGGAATTGTACCCTTACGAACAGAAGCTGCTGATGCTTCACAACAAGAATCCCAATTAGTTTTGGGGGAGTGTTTCGAAGTACTATCAATTACGGAACGATGGGTGCAAATTCGAGCATTAGCTGATGGGTATGAAGGTTGGGTTGGCCGAAATCAAGTTAAGTTTTTGCAGCCGCAAGAGTTTGAAGAATGGCTGAATCACCCGCAAAAAGAACGCTCGCCTTATAAAGCGTTTATTGCATATAATCAAACAGATTCAGTTTATGTACCAACAGGTGCACAGGTTATTTTTGATGATATTACAGTAACATTACCCCATGGCGAATTCGAAGTTCGCAGCGCCCCGCAACTGCTTCGTCAATTAGATATCATATCAACAGCAAAACAATTATTGGGAGTTCCCTATTTGTGGGGTGGACGAAGTGACGCTGGTTTAGATTGTTCAGGCTTTGTTCAATTAGTATTTCAACAGTTCGGTTTTAATATTCCTAGAAATGCGCGAGAACAAGTTCAATATGGAGCATTTCAAGCTAAAGATTTACTCAGGGCAAATGTTGGCGATTTAATTTATTTCGGTGAAGTTCCGGAAAAGATTACCCATGTCGGGTTTTATTTAGGTGAAGGCACGCTTTTACATGCGTCAGGCCATGTTAAAATGAATAATTTGCTGTATGAACGGCGATTTGAAAATCCTTTTCCGTTTGATAAGCGGCTTGTAGAGCGAATACAATTTGTTCAACCACAGCAAGCCTTGAAAGCAGTTGATGTAACTCACCAAATCACCTTTTGACAAGATAGGTATGACAAAGCTTTCAGGTCAGGTTTTAGTACTCAATCAGGATTATCAGCCATTGAGTATTTGCAGCCTGAAGAAGGCATTTGTTCTTGTTTTACTTGAAAAAGCTGAATTATTACATAAAAATCCGGAGAAAAGTATTCGAACAGTTTCCGCCGAGTTCGATTACCCCACTGTTATCAGACTCTATGATTATATCAGAATTCCACAAAAAAAGATTGTTGTAACCAGAAAGAATATTTTAAAACGCGATGGTAATCACTGTCAATATTGCGGAAGAAAAGACGATTTAACGATAGACCATGTAATTCCAAGAAGTAGGGGCGGAAGTGATGAATGGGATAATTTGGTTGCCTGTTGTTCATCATGTAACGTAAAAAAAGGAAATCGAACACCCAAAGAAGCTCAAATGCCACTCATGAGTAAACCTCACAAGCCCAATCATTTAATGTATTTGCGAGCTCAGATGAATACAATTATCGAAGACTGGAAGCCTTATTTATATATGTGATTCTATAGTGAATAGCTTTTGTCTATTCAGGAAATAGTTAAGCATTAAAGCATTTCAGTCAAATTAGCTGTATTTTTGAGGTTCAAAATGTTTAAAAATTCAACCAACCTGCAATGAGTAAAAACGGACGTGTATTGGTAGCCATGAGCGGCGGAGTAGATTCTTCTGTTGCTGCTGTAATGCTAAAAGAACAAGGCTACGAAGTAATCGGAATCACCATGAAAACTTGGGATTATACCCATAGTGGTGGTAAAAATAAGAAAGAGACCGGTTGCTGTACACTCGAAAGTATGAACGATGCTCGTCAGATTGCGATTAAGCATGATTTTAATCATTTCATTGTTGATATTCGTGAAGAGTTTGGAGATTGGGTAATCAATCGTTTTGTTGATGAATACATGGCAGGACGCACTCCAAATCCTTGCGTTTTATGTAATACTCATATCAAATGGAGTGCTTTATTAAAACGTGCTGATGATTTAGGTTGTGATTGGATTGCGACTGGCCACTATGCAAATGTGCGTGAAGAGAATGGCAGACATGTAATTTCCAGAGGATTGGATGCCAATAAAGACCAATCCTATGCTTTATGGGGAATCACCCAAGAAAATTTAGCCAGAACTACATATCCGTTAGGTAAATATCACAAAACGGAAATCAGACAAATGGCTCAGGATTTCGGATTGTTGAACGTAGCCAATAAAAAAGATTCGTACGAAATCTGTTTTGTTCCGGATAATAACTACCGTCGTTTTCTAAAACACCGCGTGCCGGGATTGGAAGAGAAAGTTGAGGGCGGAAATTTCGTTGATAAAACGGGAAAAGTAGTCGGAAAACACCACGGATATCCGTTTTATACCATTGGCCAGCGTCGTGGTTTGCATTTAGCGATGGGTTCACCTGTTTATGTAACGGATATCAATCCGGAGACCAATACCGTTACCGTTGGCCCTGAATCTGAATTAATGAGTTCTATTTGTGTAGCCAAACAAATTAATATGGGCAAATACGAACGTGTTCCTGAAGAGGATATGAAAGTAATCGGTGCCATTCGTTATAATGATGACGGCGCCGATGGTTTCTTAACGCAAACCGGCGATGATGAGTTAACAATTCGTTTCCCGATAGGTAGAAGTGCAATAACGCCGGGACAAGCATTAGTTTTATATGAAGGTGACGATGTTATTGGCGGCGGTTGGATTCATAAAGTGAGCGTGCCCGTAAATACTATTTAATGCTTATTAAGCTAAATAGTTAGTAACCGAATGTTTTTAAAATAATAGCTAATAATTGTGATTTTCTGGAGTGAATTCCAAGAATTAGTATTAATTTTTGGAATTCACTCCAAGTATTAATACTTTTTTTCGAAAAGAAAAGTAATGATTGACCGATTAGTATACCAAAGGCTTGTTGCCGGGTTATCATCACAAAAAATTCTTGTGTTATTTGGAGCGAGACAAGTTGGAAAAACGACCCTTCTAAAATCGCTCGTAAAAGACACAAACTTTAAAACGTTGTGGTGGAATGGAGACGAACCCGATATTAGACATGATTTAAAAGAGGCGACTTCCAGCTATTTGAAATCTCAGTTAAATGGCTTTGAATTACTCATTATTGACGAAGCTCAACGGATTGAAAATATTGGTCTAACCTTAAAGCTTATCCATGAGAATATTCCGAAAATAAAAGTTATTGCGTCGGGTTCATCATCCTTTGATTTAGCAAATAAAATCAACGAACCGCTAACCGGCCGAAAAAAAGAGTTCATGCTCTACCCGATTGCAGCAAAGGAGTTTGTACATTATGAAAGTGAGAGAGAGTTCAATAGACTTCTAAAAAACCGATTGATTTACGGTTCATATCCCGAAGTAATTATAAATCCCGGGAATGAACGCGAGATTATTATGGGATTGGCAGATAGCTATTTGTATAAGGATATATTGACTTGGGAAACGATTCAAAAACCGACCAAACTCGAAAAATTAATTCAAGCTTTAGCGTTTCAAGTTGGTTCTGAGGTGTCTATCAATGAATTGTCGCAAATTACAGGCTTAGATAATCACACCGTTGAGCGCTATATTCAATTGTTAGAGAAAAGTTTTGTGATATTTCAGCTTCAGGCTTTTAGCCGAAATCTTAGAAATGAACTGAAAAAATCCAGAAAAATATATTTCTATGATAACGGAATTCGGAATGCAGTAATTAATCAGTTTGCTACGCTAGAGTTACGGAATGATGTAGGTGCGTTATGGGAAAATTACTTGATGAGCGAACGAGTTAAAAAGAATGCTTATGAAGGTAGATATGTGCAATCTTATTTTTGGCGAACCTTTGCGGGACAGGAAATTGATTATATAGAAGAGGTTGATGGCGCGATTTCTGCCTTTGAGTTTAAGTGGAATCCTAAAGCCAAAGCGAAATTCTCGAAGACGTTTACGAATGAATATGAGCCGGAAATCTCTCAAATAGTTTATTCTGATAACTACTCTAATTTTATTTTTTAAAAAACAGCGTTTGAAAAGATTATTTGAGGCTAGAAAAGTAGAATTTTAACTTTGAAAAAGGAATTCTAATTTCATTTCCGTGTTTTATCACTTACAAATAAGCAAAAGGGCAAATGTAATGTCAGTCAGTGAGTCCACAGTAAATACGGGAGAGGTATTTATCCAAAACTATGTCTTTAATATAAAAAAGCCGCTTCCTTTATCAAGAAACGGCTTTTTAATGTTCAATGAATCACCTGGCTAATCAGGTTCCGCAACAGCTTCAGTTTTAGCTGTCTTTTTATTGATTTTATCAAAATTAGGTTTTCTGGTTGATGCTTCTGAAATAGCGCCATCTTCCAGCCAAGTCAGTTTATCATCAATAATGTCGATACCAAATTTGCGTTGTTCAGAATCGAAGTTTTTGTCTAATTCGGCAAAATTTTGTTCGATTCGTTGTTTTGCAAACGTGAAGTAGGTTTCAACTACACTCAATACGGATTTATCATTCGGATTTTCTTTAAGCATAAATCCGGCATAAGCAGCGGTTGCGGCAATAGAGAACAAATCCGTGCCAATATCTACAATACGGCCTAAAATGCGTTGTTTAAATTCGAGTGCTGCAACATACTTATTCATTTTGTGGAAAATAGTACGTGCTAACACTTTACTCGTTTTGCCAACATATTTGTAATATTTATGCAATTGGGCAGGTTCTTTTGCAAATGAAGAACCGGGAACGGTTGGTATATAGCGCGAGATATACCAAGGTGCATAGAATGCTCCGGCTTTCATCAATGCTACTAATTTTTTACCGATAGAAACTTTTGGATTGAGTAAATCACCGCCTTTTTTCAAGTGAACATCTAAAGCCTCACGCGCCAAGAACAGGTGCATGATTTCAGTTGAGCCTTCCAAAATTCTGTTGATACGCATATCACGCAACATACGCTCAGCCGGATAACCCATTTCACCACGCTCACTTAAGCTGATGGCTGTTTCATATCCGCGTCCGCCACGAACCTGAATCATTTTATCCAATAAATTCCAGCCGTGTTCAGTAGTAAATAATTTCGCCATAGCTGCTTCGATACGAATATCTGCTTTGCCTTGGTCTGCCATTTGAGATACAACGAGAGCAATGGCCTCAATAGCGAAAGTGTGAGAAGCGATGTAGGCAATCTGACCCGAAACGGCGTCATGTTTACCGATTACTTGTCCCCATTGAGCACGATCTTGTGCCCATTTACGAACAATACGAGTTGCTAATTTACCACCGCCGGCAGATGCAGCTGGTAGTGTTAAACGGCCTGTATTTAATGTCGCAAGTGCTAATTTTAGACCTTTGTTGATTCCACCGATTACGGCATCAAAAGGAACTTTAACATTGGTGAAACGAAGCAAACCGTTTTCAATCGCACGAATACCCATGAATTCACAACGGTGAATCACTTCAAATCCAGGAGTGTTGGTTTCAACTATAAACGCAGTTATCCCTTTTTTCCCAGTTTCGGGATGAACGGTACGCGCCATAACCACTAATAATTCAGCAATTACACCATTGGTTGTCCAAAGTTTATCCCCGTTGATAATCCAATGTTTACCGTCTTCTGTAAGCTCTGCGGTTGTAGCCAAACGTGCAGGATCTGAACCGACATCCGGTTCCGTTAAGGCAAACGCAGATAACGCGCCGTTAGCCATCATCGGGAAGTACTTGTCTTTTTGCTCTTTCGTACCGAAATATTTTAGTGGCTGAGGAACACCTATACTTTGGTGTGCCGACATCCAAGCCGTTAACGAACCGCAATGGCTGGCAACAACCATAGCAGCTTTAGTAAACGCTAATTGTGAAAAGCCGAGACCACCGTATTCTTTTGGGATTTTCATATTGAACAAGCCCATTTTTTTGAGGTGTTCAATATGATGTGGAGGAATTTTTCCGGTGCGATCTACTTCATCCGCATCGTAATTATTCACTAAATAATCGTCTAATTTTTTACAGAATTCATCGGTTGCTTTGCGTTCAGCTTCCGGTAAATCGGTGTAGGGAAGCATTGGGCTGGCATCAAAGTTTCCCATAAATAAGCCGCCTGCAAAGGACGGTAGTTGCCATTCAGTTTGGCGAGCCGATTCCGCTACTTCTCGAGAGACGTCAGCGGTGACTTTTGTGTTTTCTTTCATGTTTTTCTCCGTTTGGTTGTTTAAATAAATCGATAAGATTTGCCATTCAGAACAGTATTTCCCATCACTCTGCGGAGCGATTTTTCAACGTATTCTATATGCTCAATCACTAATGAGCGGGCTTGTTGGGGTTGTTGGCGTTCAATGGCATCAACAATTTGTAAGAGTTGATCTATAATGGTTTCACGAGATTGCGGTATGCTTTCAAACTTAATTCGTGCAAAAGGGAGTGCTCTGCGAACTACATCGGCAATTGATTCGATGAAGTGCGAAAACAAGGTATTGTGAGAACTGAGTGCAAGATGCTTGAAAAAACGACCGTAAGCGCGTTCTACTTCAATTTCTTTCTCCGATTTTTTGTTCATCACCGATGAAACTAGATTTAACAGATTTTTGAACTCGCGTAAATCTTCTGTTGTGCGTCGGATAGCTGCTAATTCAGCAGCGGCCGAATCCATGAATTTTCGAACTTCCAGTAACTCCCACATCTTATTAGGTTCAAACTCTAACATGTGTTCTAATGTGTCCCTAAATTGCTGAGGTGTTGCCGAACGGACATACGTACCGGAGCGAGGTTTAATTTCTAGTAAACCTCTGGCCTGCAAAATCATTAATGCTTCTCGAAGCGATGGTCGAGATACCATTAGCTGTCTTGCAAGATCTTTTTCTGAAGGAAGTTTTTCACCCGGTTGAAAGGTTCCGGCTGAAATGAGTTCTACCATGCGATCCAGAATTTTTTCCGTAACGCTCGGGATTTTTCCAATCGGTTGAATTCTTTTCATGGTTTCTAAGTGATTTCTGCTCATGAATGGATGAGTGAAATGTGTCAATTAATCTGGTCTTACCAGTTTGCCTATTGATACCCAAAATAAATTTGAAAAGCAAGTGCTTGATTATTGAAAATGCGTATAATTTATTAGAAAAGGGCTTTCAGATGATTGGAGAATGTTGAAAATGCAAACAGTATTTTGGTCAGATCAGATATAAGAATGCTGAAATCTGTACTCTATTGAGGATTTGAGATTCTTGGTTTTATCAAGTAAAAAAGATTTAGAATAAACGAATTAACAATGATAAAAGTGCTAATTGATTGATATTCAGTAGTTTACAAGAATAGATGTATTCAAAATCAAAAAAAACAAAAAAAAAATTAGATAGTGTGTAGCGAATACTGAATTTGTTGCATCTAAAGAATTGAAAGCGATTGAATCTGTGGCCACATTTCATCGTAGGCGGAAGCCGAAAAAATTAACGGAAGATCATCACTATGAAAAAAATCAGCAAATATATACTACTGAGCCTTTTCGCAGCTTTGAGCACACATTATGTGAATGCACAAGATACTTTGGAATATTATGTACCTAAGAAAAAGTCAGTTTCGCACTCAGCGCTACATTTGGCTTATAATGATATGGGAATCAGTTTTGGGAATTCAAAACGATTGACAGGACTTCGTTTCAACTTTTCCGATAATTATATGGAAAAGGTTAACGGGTTGAACTTTACAATTTGGTTACCGGAAAAAAATCCAAATTCTGAAATTAACGGATTGGCTTTGAGTTTAACTCTCGCCGAAGCTACCTATGTAAGAGGATTTTCATTTGGTCTAGGCGGTGTAACCGGAGATCATATTAGCGGGATATCGTCAGGTTTGGTTGGGGTAGGCTCAATAAAATCGATAAGCGGTGCTTCGATTGGAGGTCTAGGAGTTGGGACTCATGGAAATTTGGCAGGTTTAGCTATTGCCGGTTTAGGAATTGGAGCCGGTGATAATTTTACAGGAATTGGACTTTCCGGTGCCGGAATAGGTGTCGGTAAAAGATTAAAAGGATTTACATTTTCTTTAATCGGAACAGGAATTGGCGAGAGTTCAGTTGGTATTCATTTATCAGGTGTTGGAATGGGTTCGGGCGGTTCTATGAAAGGTATTCATATCGCAGGTGCCGGAATCGGAGCATCAAATGACTTGTTGGGAATACAAGGCGCATTTTTCGGAATGGGTTCAGGCGGAAATATGAAAGGGCTAAATGTTGCCGGAATTGGAATTGGAGCCGGTGAGGATTTATCAGGTATCAGTTTTGCAGGTATCGGATATGGTGTCGGCGGAAATATGACGGGACTAGCATTCAGTTTTGTTGGCGGCGGCGTTGGCGGAAATGCTAAATATGTTACCGCAGCGGGAATTGGATTAGGAATTTCTGAACACAACACAGGTTTCGCCGGAGCCGGAGTTGGCGTTGGCGTCGGTTCTTCAACCGGATTATTACTATCCGGTATTGGAATCGGTATTGGTGGTTCAGCTAAGGGTATACACTTAGCCGGAATTGGTATCGGTGCCGGAGATAATTTGACAGGCTTTAACTTTGCGGGCGTTGGAATAGGTGCAGGCGGAACGATTTCCGGTGTAAACTTGACATTGGGCGGTATCGGAGCTGAAGAAATTCGAATCTTTTCAATTGCAGGTTTAGGAATTGGTGCCAAAAAAATAACAGGTATTCATTTAGCGGGTGCCGGAATCGGAGCTAAATCAATAAAAGGTTTTGTATTTACCGGAGGCTTGAACTTTACGGAAGAATTCGAAGGCGTGAACATTTCTTTAATCAGAATGCGAACAGATGCTTTTAAAGGTGGTTCTTTCGCTTTCTATAATCAGGTTCAAGGTCATCAAAGCGGTGTAACCATTGGCGTGTATAATTACACCAGAACGATTAAAGGTTTTCAGTTAGGTTTACTGAACTATGTTCGTTCTAACCCAAAATGGGCACGCTTATTACCATTGTTTAATACCAATTTTGGCGATTAACCATGGTTGACTTGGACGACAATCGGCTTATTGAACTGGCAAAAGAAGGGAGTCAGTCGGCATATCGGATGCTGTACGACCGCTACGTGGATGACCTCTTTCGATTTGTAGCACAGTTTAGACCGGAACGCACGGAAGTGGCCGATATCGTTCAGCAAGCTTTCATCAACTGCTTTACCAAGTTAGAGCTATTTCAAGGTAAATCGAGTTTTAAAACCTGGTTATTCAGCATTGCAATCAGGGAATTTCAGATGGACTTGCGAAAGTGGAAAGGCAAAGAAACGGAATCAATTGATGATCATGAAATTCCAAGTCTTCCCGGCGATATCGACCTCATGAGTATTAAAGTGTATGTGAGCAAACTGGACGAAAGAAAACGAATGGTTTTTCTCTTGTTTGAAGTGGAAGGGTACTCACACAAAGAAATTTCGGAGCTCCTGGAAATTCAGGAAAGTCACTCCAGAACGCTGCTCACACGAGCAAAAATGGAATTAAAAACGCATTTAACGGAAAAACGATTATGAAATCCGATTTTTATTCTCCAAGTGATACACCCGGACGCCACGAAAAAGAAATGATGTGGAACCGCATTGAATTAGCTGTTGCAGAACAACGGATTCGCTCCATTAAATCCATCCATTGGAAAAGCTTTTGGTTTGGCTGTGCTGCATCTGTACTCATCGTGTTTTCTGTAATCGGTTTATTTACTGTTTTCAGAAGTGTTACAGCTCCTAATCCGAATAGTGGTTACGCACTCGATATGACTTACGAAAGAGCTATGAACCAATTGGTTTCGATGACTCCAAACTTGGTAAAACAAGCAGATGAAGTTGAACGCCCTGTGTTAGAATCCAAAATCAAGAACATCGAAGACATCGATTCGATGATTGAAGAAATTCGTAATGATATGCTGCTCAACGGTGTATCAGACATCAAACGCAGACAATTAAAACGTCTGTACGCATTAAAAATGGATCATGTGAAAGATTTGCTTCTCAGTGATGAAGTATCCATGTAATTGCACAACCCAAACGATTTTTGACAGAATTATTATGAAAACATTTTTTAACCAACCGCCATACAGAAAGATATTTTCTGCCTTTTCTCTGATGATGGTTTTGATTGCTTTGCAATTAACGCCGACAAAGGCTCAGGAAATCATCACCGTACAAAATGGAAATACAATTGATGCCAAAAATGCCACACAAGTTTTTGTGTATAATATTAAAGGCATGAATATTAACGTAAAAGGTGTTGAAGGCCATGAACTTACCTATAAAGTATTCATTAAAGCCAACGAAAATGCCATGCTAAAAAACTTTGGCGGCGGACGTCTATATAACAAAATGAATGATGGCGTGTTGGAGTTATATTTCGAAACCTCAGAAGAGTCAAACTCTAATAATCAACAAAACCAATCTTGGATTAAATCCTTTTTATCCTCAGGTGTTACTTATGAAAGCGTTATTAAAGAAGCCGTTTTAACACTTGAAGTTCCAAAGGAATTATTCTTTAAGGTAAATGCACGATACAGTAATGTGAATGCGTCAGATTTCGATAAAAACGTTGAGTTAAAAACGCGAAGCGGTAATATCGAGTTAAATCGAGTTAATGGAGAAGTGCTCATTTTTAATGATTACGGAAATACAAAAGGCTCTGATTTAAAGAGCCACGTTACAATAAACTCACGTTCCAGTGAAACCGAGTTAACTAATGTTGGCGGAATGGTGAAAATAGAATCAGACTACTCTGATGTGCGCCTCGAAAAAGTTGCAGGTTCTGTTTCCGTAGAAAATAAATCAGGAAAAGTTGTTGCAAGCGATTTAGAACGCGATTTTGACCACAGAGGGAATTATTCAAGCATCAAGCTGAAAAATGTTAAAGGTGTAGCAACTATAGATAATACAAACGGCTCGCTAGATGCAGAAAACATTGGTTCATTGAGTTTTAAAGGCAATTATTCTGATGCTTCTGTAGAAAATATTACCATGAGTCGCTTAGTTACAATCGAATCGAAATCATCGAGTTTGAAGCTAAAAAACGTTGTTGCTCCTGTTTCAATTGATGGTTCATATATGAAAATCAAGGTTCAAAAGGTAACGGGCGATGTGAAAGTGTATAACAAAAACGGTTCCGTTGATTTGGATGAAATTAAAGGAAATGTGCGCATTGACGGCGATTACAATGATGTAGAACTCAAAAATATTGATGCGAAATTGGTAGAAGCATTCAACAGAAACGGGTCTATTCGTGCAGAGTTACTCGGAAATCCTGAATCAGTTTCATTTCGAAACAGATATGGAAGCGTAAATCTAAAAATGAAAAATGAGTATATCGGAAAAACATCACTTGAAGTGAGCTACGGCTCAATAAAACATCCTTTTGATGCAGCTTCGGTAACGAGAGAAATTAAAAATACAAACGACCATATGATTGAATTAAACGGAAAAGGCAAAACCGAAATTCAAATCAGAGTAGAAAACGGTTCGATTACAATCGAATAAAAAATTTGAAAGCAAAAAATGAAAAAGCCACTTCTTATGAGGTGGCTTTTTTTATGATTAATGTAGCTAATAAACATTCTAATAAGCTCAGTGGAATTGCCCAAGGAAGTATGGAATAGGGAAGTACAGACATATTGCCGATAACAATCCACATCATTAAAAATCCCCCGAGCCAGCTTAATAAAACCGTTTCCAAAACATTAAACTTTTGGCTGATTCTGTAAATGAAGAGAGCAAAAGCCAATGACCAAACTCCCCAAAATGCGCCGTTAATCGGTTCTGACGGAAACGTAATACCCATAGAATCATAATGATTTACCCAATCCGTTTTCAACAGAAATTCGTTTCTCAAAAATTCTGAAATCGAAATCCAAATGGTTGCCAGTAAAATGGCTAAAATATTTTTTTTCATTGTGTTATTGTGCGGTTAGGGAATCGTATTCTTTCGCGATGAGTGAATCTTCCGGTTCAATGCGCATCCACTGTTGACGAACTTTTTCGTCTTTCATCCAGCGATATAACCAGGAAATACCCCATTTTTGATAGTACGAATCTTTTTGTAGATACAAATCATCGGTTAAAACGTCAGATAATGGGACAATGTCATAGTCCATTTTAGAAAAATGTTGAACGATTTCACCCAAATAATGCGCATTTAGTGGATTATCGTGGCACAAATAAATGTGTTTGATTGAGCGTCCATAAACCTGACCGGAAAGACTATCAAAAAAAGTGAGCGCTTTAATCGTTAAATCGACATATCGCTTCCCGATTTCTGCCGCTTTAACGGAATCGCCCTTTTCAAGATAAAACTCATAAACCGCATTAAACATCCAATCGCTGCTTTCAACAGTATGAGGCGATAACACATATTTTTTTTGATTCAGATATTCACGAATACGAATGTGTTCGGTGGAATCTTTCCCCAGATCATTAAACGGGAAACGAAAATAGTTTCCGCTTTTTCCACGTGATTTAAGCAATTTATCAGTTATCTGATAGCCTTCTTTTATGTCATTGGTAAACGCATCGTAACCAACGGTTGAATAGCGAGAATGATTTTTTGTGTGATTTCCTGATGTGATATACGGCCGAAAAATCCACTCTTTTAATAAGTCTTTATTTAGTTGAAAATCGCCGTTTTTTTCGAGTAAACCTTCATTTATAAATATGGCTGCCGGAATATTCAGGCTGTCTAAAGTCTGTAATAAAGCAGATTTGCCTTGTTGATGATACTGTGCCGTGTTTGGAACATCATCAATTGTGATAGCGATTTTCTTTTGAGCAAAAACTGTTTGAGAATTGCATAACAAAAGAAAGAAAAAGGAAAAAAGAACTTTATTCATAATTAGAGCTTAAAAAAACAATCTAAACGATGTCAAAATCATGCGAGTTATGCCTTTGAACAGGAACCTGTTCCAAGGATTGAGTTAACGTTTCTAACGATGAATGAACTTCATACAAATTTCGGTTTTCAGGTCGAATAAAACCTTTGGAAATCATATCCTCCAAAAGTTGAATCAATGAATCATAAAATCCATCCTGATTAAAAATAAAAACAGGTTTTTGATGGATGTTTAATTGGCGCCAGGTTATGACTTCAAACAATTCTTCTAATGTGCCGACTCCGCCCGGTAAAGCCACAAATGCATCTGCTTTTTCCATCATAATGGCTTTTCTTTCATGCATGGTGCTTACTTCAATTAATTCAGTAAGATGAAAATGAGCTACTTCCCGAGTTTTCAAAACAGTTGGAATTACACCGATTACAGGTGCATTTTGTTTGAGGAATCCGTTAGCAATTGCGCCCATCACCCCGATGGATGCTCCGCCGTAAACCAAGCCCATTTGTTTAGATGCTAAAGTTGAACCGAGTTCGGCTGCTGTTTCAGTAAATGTGGAGTCGAATCCGCCGGATGAACCGCAAAAAACAGTTATCCATTTGTGAGGTGTAAAAGGCATGTTAATTTCGATTTTTCTTTCTGTTGATTTCTTGTGATAAACGCTCGCGAATATAATCCGGTTCAATGCCGTGTTCCAAAGCTGTTATGGCATCGTGCATAATTTTAAATCGAAGTTCCACTTCCGGCGGTAAGTTGGTGTATTGTTCGCGAATGGAATCTTCTGCACGTTGAATGGATTCTCTAGCCCAAATACAATACTCCAATCTGTCCTCGGCTTCATCAAACTGTTCAAACAAGATTTCCAACAATTCCAAAGCCGCTTCTTCTGCTTTTCCATCCGGTAATTTGGGTGATTTATTTCGCTCTCGTTTTTGACGGTCTTCACGTTTAAGTTGTTCTCGAATAAAGTCGAAACTGAGTTGCAGCAAGGTCGCCATGATTTCGCTTGGCCATTTGAATTCAGGCGCTTCCGTTTTGTTTTGCGCAATTTGATTCGCTGCCGTTGTTGATTCCTGCGTTTTTGCTAAGGTCTGATTACGGTAAATACTTAGCTGTATTAACTGACCCTGTTTATTATAAAATTGCTGTTGTGCCGCTTGTTGATTTAAGTGTAAGGTAGCTGACGGAGGCAGTGGTTTTACGGGCGTTTTGGGAGTCTGCGTTTGATTCTTTAACAAATCCTGAAAGTTTTCCGCGTTGCTTCCAGCAACAGGTTTTAACTGCTCTAAGGGACGCAGACTTTCCAATAATTGTGCTATAACGCGAGAGATTTCCAATGGATTAAACGTTAATTAAAACAAGGGTTTTGGTGGACTATTCAAAATAACATTTTACCCAATTAATAATTGATTCCTTTTTACGCTTTGTAAACTAAATGCATAAATAAAATCATTGCACATAAATTTGATATTTAGATTGATTCAGCTAAATTGATAAAAATCTTTTAAATAAGGAGACGCTAAAATGAAGAAGTACGGTATTCTGTTGTTGAGTTTTATGTTTATTTCAATCCAATTGTTAAATGCTCATGGATTTAGATATTCAAAGTGGGGCATGTCGAAAAACGAAGTCAAACAAATTGAATTAAGCGAAATTTTTCTTGAAACTGATAATTTGATTGTTTATCAAACAGAATTAGCTGGTTATAAAGTGGCTATGAGTTATCAATTCGAAGACAATAAACTGGTTAAAGCATCTTATAAAATAGCTGAACCATATTCCCAAAAAGACATGATAAAAGCATATGTTTTCTTTAAGAACTTGCTTGATAAAAAATATGGAAAGGCAGAAAAAAGTGAGAATGCCAGTCAGGTAATAAATCTAACCAGTACGAGTATCTCATTATATGAATTAGATACAGTTCTCGAAAATTTACATGTTGAAAATCAATGGAATTCGGAAGAAAATAAAGTTCAGATGGCATTAAAAAGTGACACTGATAAATCAGAATTGACCATTCTATATCTAACTGAATAAATTAGTTTTGGCATAAATCTTTGGAAAAAAGCGATAGCTTAACGCATCGCTTTTTTTATGTCTGCTATCCAATATTTAGTAAATCACAGACTAAGCAGTGCAGGGTAGCCTTTTATTTCCTTGCCAGAGCGTAAATTCCGGTGCCTTTTTCGTTTTTGGTGAACATATCAATATTCATCAAAATTAAACCCGGGATTAAAGTGAGAGTGTAATAAAACGGCAAAAAGACAATCATCAACTTGCTCATAGTAAGCCACATCATCGGGTATTTGATGAGCATTACCCATGCGGTGTGTCCGGCGGTTCCGTACGAATAATGAACTTTTACAGGGGTGAGTCCGGCTAATGTGAGTTTGTCGGAAATATCTTGTTTAGAATAACCTGCACGTGCATGTTCTCCAACAAAGGTATCGTCTTCGCCTGCATCATCTTCTGCATAATGGGAAGGAGAGTGCATGAGGAAATAACCGCCTTTTTTAAGACGTTTTGAGCAATTTGTTATCACTTTTACGTCTTCTTCAATATGTTCGAGAACATCAACGCACAGACAAAAATCGAACTGTTCATCAGCGTGATTCATTTCTAACAAATCCTGAACTTCGAAACGGATTCTGTTTTTTTCGAGGTCATCTGCAAAATAATGACGGCAATCATCCAAATAATCAGCTTTTACATCAACGGCAAGAATGTTCACATTTGGGAAAGTCTTTAATAAAAAGCGATCGTATTGCCCGAATCCGTTTCCGGCATCCAGAATGTTAACCGGATTGTTCTTTTTTAGCTCAGAAGCTAAACCGCGAACAACACCGCGAACATGCCAGCTTCTCAGAAAAAACAAATCTAAAAGTGAGTAGAAAATGGAGCGAAAAGGACGTGAGTGTTTAATGAAACGTGCAAATCGGTCTTTTACCGGATCGTATGCAATTTTACTCATGGAATCGAATCGAATTAAATGATTTCTTTTACGTGGGCGCGTTCAGGTCCGTTCTTCTTGATAATGAGCTCACCAATTAAACCGACGGAGAAAAACTGAACTCCAAGTACCATAAACAGCACGCCAATTATTAATAAAGGTCTGTTAGATAAAAACTGATTCAGGAAAATACGTGCGAATACTAACCAGCCGACAATTCCTGATCCTGTAAGGAGAGATACGGTTCCTAAGGTTCCGAAAAAGTGCATTGGACGTTGCAAATAACGTTGTACAAATAAAATGCTTACTAAGTCCAAAAAGCCTTTAACGAATCGGGAAAGTCCGAATTTGGAATACCCGTATTTGCGAGCATGGTGTTGAACAACTTTTTCGCCGATTTTTGAAAAACCTTCCCATTTCGCCAAAAGCGGAATATATCGGTGTAATTCACCATACAATCGGATAGAATGAATAACTTCAGCTTTGTAAGCTTTTAATCCGCAATTGAAATCGTGTAATTCAATTCCTGCCGCCTGCGAGGTAACGAAATTGAAGAATTTGGAAGGGATGGTTTTTGAAATCGGGTCGTATCGTTTTTGCTTCCAACCGCTTACTAAATCCAAACCGTCTTTTAACATCTGAATCATTTCAGGAAGTTCATCAGGATCGTCTTGTAAATCGGCATCCATAGTACAAATGTAGTTTCCGGTTGCGAGTTCAAAACCTTCCTGTAAAGCCGCTGATTTGCCGTAATTCCTACGAAGACGAACACCTTTAACAAACGTTTTTGATTGTTGCAGGGATGCAATGGTTTTCCATGAGTCATCTGTTGAGCCATCATCCACAAAAATAACTTCGAATGCGTAACCGGCTTTAGTCAATGAAGCTTCTATTCTATCGGTAAGTTCAGGCAGAGATTCCTGCTCGTTGAGCAAGGGTACAACTACGCTAACTTTTTCTATTTTTGATTCACTCATAGTTTGGGAATCCACCACTGCAAAAATTTCGTTTTCTGGCAAATTTGAGCGCTAATTTAGTCAAATATGAGTACTTTTTGTGCAATTTCTGTTAAATCATCTCAGCATCATGAAGAAATTATATTACAGTATCGGAGAAGTTTGTGAGTTGTGCGGTGTGGAACATCACCATATTCGCTATTGGGAAACTAAAATTCCTGCACTTAAACCTCATAAAAACAAAGCCGGAAATCGAGTATTTACGGAAAAAGAAGTTCAATTAGTAGCTCAGCTTAAAGAGTTGGTAATCGATCAGGGCTATAGTGTTGACGGAGCAAAAAAAATGCTGTCAACGCAGAAAAAAGAGGGAAAACCTGTTACAGATCAGGTTCAACTTCAAACAGATTTAAAAGAAATCAAACAATTTCTTATTCAAATTCGAGAGGCTTTATGATTCATTCAGGAAAAATCGGCCCTTTTACGTTGCACAGTATTCCAACCGGAGATTTTCGCCTTGATGGAGGGGCGATGTTTGGCGTTGTACCTAAGCCGCTGTGGAGCAAGAAGATTTCTGCAGACGAGTTGAATCGTATTCATATGGGAATGCGTTGTTTGCTTATTCATTCAGAGCAAACCGGACGTATCTATTTAATAGATACCGGCTTGGGGATGAAGTATGATGAAAAGTTCAAAAAAATCTATGCCTTGGATGACGAAAAAGATAATCTACTTGGCAACTTGGATAAGTTGGGTTACAGTCCGGACGATATTACCGATGTTATTTTCACTCATTTACATTTTGATCACGGCGGCGGAGCGATTAAGCGTGATGAAGACGGCGGATTAAGTCTGCAATTTCAGAACGCTTCTCATTGGGTAACACCTTCACACTGGGAAACGGTAAAAAATCCAAATGCTCGCGAAAAAGCCAGTTTTCTACCTGATAACATTGAACCCTTAAAAACGGCTCCCTTGCTCAAATTTAGTGATGAAGGCATGTGGTTTGAACCCGGTCTGGATGTTTTGGTGATGAACGGGCATACTTGGGGACAACAATTACCTCGCATTTCTTGGGACGGTAAAACCTTGGTTTATACTGCGGATTTGATTCCGACTGCTGCGCATATTCCATTAGCGTGGGTTATGGGTTACGATATGAATCCCTTACAAACCCTGAAAGAAAAAGAAGCTTTTTTGAAAGAAGCTGCTGATGAAAACTGGTATTTGTTTTTAGAACACGATGCAGAATTTGAAGTAGTTCAGGTTGATTTTAACGGTAAGCAGTTTGAAGCCAAAGGAAATCTGACTTTAGCAGATATTTGATTGAAATGTGTTAAGGTGTAATCTTTTACAAATTATCCTGAACTATTTAAACAAAAAAGGCTCCTTTCGGAGCCTTTTTTGTTTTCTAAGAATGCTATTCTTTTGGGAGTGTTCCGGCTTTCACCATCACAATTTTATCAGGATTCATGTATTTCTTAATTGCAGCATTAACTTCATCGAGTGTAAGTGCATTAATTTTATCAACATATTCATCCAAATACTTAATATCACGGCCTTTGCTTATATAGCTGTGAATGGTTCCTGCCATTCCGCCTGTTGTTGAAAGCGCAACTTTGAATAAACCTGTTAGGGTGCTTTTCTTGTTTGCTAATTCTTCAGCAGAAACGCCGTCGTTGTAAAAGCGACGTAATTCACGCATAGTACTTGTTTCGCCTTGAGCCAACAACTTTGGAGAGAAAGTTCCGCTAATTCCCCATGAACCGTCAGCGAAATCATCGCCGGCTAAAAAGGAATTGATACCGTAGGTTAAACCTTCTTTATCGCGTACGATTGACATCAAACGAGCAGAGAAGTTACCGCCAAGAATGTATTGACCCACATAAAGAGCAACACGTTCTTTATCGTTGTACGATAAACCGGTCGGAGCACCTAAATACAAGGTAACTGAGGTTTTGTCTTCCATGTTGAAATCCACATTTTTGGTTTCATTCACTTTTGGAGTAGAACCGGATTTCGGGATTGAAACGCCGCCTTTCCAACCTTTGAAAGCTGAAGAAAGTGATTTTTCGATAGCCTTTTGGTCGATATCGCCAGTTGCAACAAAAATCATGTTTTTTGGACCGTAATGGGCAGCATGGAATTTTTTCACATCATCAACGGTGATGGCTTCAACTTCTTTAATCTGCTCTTCAATAGATTTAACATAATTCGGGTGGTCGCTTGGATATACCGTTTGCGCATAGGTAATAGATGCCATAGCATTGGTATTTTCCAAGGTTCTTTGCAAACTTCCGATACGTTGTTTTTTATACTTTTCGAGTTCCTCAGAACTGAAAACAGGGTTTCTGAGTTGGTCAGCTAATAACTCAACAACAACTGGAACGTCTTTTTTCAACATTTTTCCGGAGAAATTGAGCAAATAGCCATCTGTGTAAAAACTCAAGTTTGCGCCAAGGTTTTCTAAGGTTTCAGCGATTTTAAACTTGTCTAATTTCGCAGTTCCTTTATCCAATAAACCTGCTGTAATATCAGCAACCATTGAATTTTCGGAAGGTGAGAAGGCATCACCAGCAGGAAAAGAGCCACGAATTGTAACTACATCATTTACGCCCATTTCTTTGGTGTACACTTGAATACCGTTAACCTTTTTGAACTTAACCGTTTTAGCGATGTTTGTTTTTGGAGCTACAGACGCGGCAGATTCTTCACCGTTAATGGCTGGGTTGTTGTAGAATGAAATGCCCGGTTTTTCGAATTGTTGTACATCGAATTCATCCATATAACTTGCACGTCCGCCACGACCCATTCCGGAAGCACCTTTAGTTGGGATGAAATATCCTACGGTTGATTGGTCTTCGTTCAAATAGGTTTTAGCTACACGCTGAACATCAGCAGGAGTAACTTTTTTGAGGTTTTCTGAGAAGGTTACATAATAGGTCCAATCGCCCATTGCAATCCATTCATTTAAATTGCTCGCGATAGAGAATGCCCCGTCTCGTTGAAACGCATCAGAAGCAAGGTTTTGATTAATTGCACGTGTTACTTCTTCTTGAGAAACGCCGTTTGCTTTAATCTCTTCGATTTCTTCAAAGATTTTGGCTTCAACATCTTCATGCTTTGAACCCGGTGCTAAGAAACTATAAACGCTGAATAAATAGGGGTCTTTCAGCATGTAGTAGCTTGAAAACGCGTTTGTTCCTAAACCTTCATCCACGATTCTTTTGTATAAACGTGATGATTTTCCGCTACTTAAAATATCACTCAAAATAGTTAAAGCGTATGCATCTTCATGAGTGCCTTGCGGTGAACGGAACGACATTCCCACCACACCTAATTGACCAGAACGTTTTACCATTACACGGCGTTGACCTTCTTGTGCAGGTTCTTCGGTGTAAACTTGTGGAATCGGATTAGTTGATTTAGTAATTGCACCAAAGTGGTTTTCAATAGAAGCAAATGCTTCTGCTTTTTTGAAATCACCGATGATGCTTAAGGTAGCGTTATCAGGCCAATAGAAGGTTTCGTAAAATTCACGAAGACTTTCGATAGATACATTTTCAATGTCAGAACGCCAGCCGATTGTACTGTGGTGATAAGGATGTGCAACAATCGCAGATTGTGTAATGGCTTTGCTTAATGCCGAAAACGGTGAGTTTTCACCACGTTCGAACTCGTTACGAACTACAGTCATTTCAGGTTTACGGTCTTCATCACGCAACAACAGATTTTTCATACGGTCTGCTTCAATTTCAACCGCTAAATCCATGTGTTCTGATGGAAGATTTTCGTAGTAATTGGTTCTGTCGAGCCAAGTAGTTGCGTTCATTTGAGCACCTAAGTTTTGTAAAACGTCGGTGATATCGTTTCCTTTGGCTTTGTTAAAATTGGTTGTTCCTTTGAACATTAAGTGCTCTAAAAGGTGAGTTGACCCGGTTGTTCCGGTAACTTCATTACGTGATCCAACATTGTACGTAATCATTACGGTTACAACGGGAGCTGAGTGGTCTTCCTTTAAAAGAACAGTTAACCCGTTTGTTTTAAGCTTGTATTCTTCAATGCCGCCTAGTTCTCTGACTTTCTCAAAGTTTGTACTTTGAGCCATGCCGGTAGCAGCTGAGAGGGCAATTGTACTCATTACAGCTAGTTTTTTAAGCATTTATTTCTCCAGTTTTAGTTTGTGATTGGGAATGTATAACAAAATGCTGTTAATAGGTATTTCAAGGAGGAAAAGTTTCGTAAAAGTGAAAAACGATGAAATGATGAAATGATGTAACAATTCAACAATGTAACGATGAGATGATGAAGCAATGCTACTGCTATGCCTTAATTCACATGATGAGTAAAAAACTATCATCAGAGATCTACCATCTACCATCAACCATCAAAAATTTCTAAAATCCGACATCCGACATCCGACATCCGACATCCGACATCCGACATCCGACATCCGACATCCGACATCCGAC